>JBARXP010000456.1:0-7359 GCA_049647405.1 Elainellaceae cyanobacterium
AAACAGGCCATGACAATACCAACCTGTTGGCTAGAGCCGCCCAAATCGCGAATGTAGAGGGGCAAAATCGGCAGCATAGAAGCCAACCCGGCCCAAAAGAGCAGACCCGCCGCAAACAACACATATAGATTAAAACGTTGCTCTGGAGTCAGCGTTTTGAAAACTTGCACGGCGATCGCTCCTTCGTCAGCAGGGTTGTTTTGGGCAGTGCGCCCCGAAATTGTGGTGGCTCTCCACAGGCTAAAAACGTAGTTCTTGCCCCTTCATCCTTCATTATCCGTGTGACAAAACCGTTACACATCTGCCAACATGATGAACGAATGTGGTGAATCTGACCCGAGGCACCTCATCTAAACCTGAAATCTGCACCCAAATATCGACAAAACTGACCGATCGCCAGCCCCCAAGCTAGGGCTGCTTAATGCTTAATGCTTACTGCATAAAAAATGCCTAGAGAGCGACTGAAGACTTTCTTGGAATCTTGTAATATTCGCAATACCAATCCACGAAGCGACTCACCCCGTCTTCAATCGAAGTTTTGGGCTCAAACCCCGTATCGTCGATTAGCTCATCGACATCTGCATAGGTTTCCAGCACGTCTCCTGCTTGCAGCGGCAGCAGATTTTTTTCTGCCTTCATGCCTAACGAGTCTTCGATCACTTCAATAAAGCGCAGCAGCTCGACGGGTTGATTGTTGCCAATATTGTAAAGGTGATAGGGAGCCTGACTAGAGCTGGGGTCAGGGGCGATCGCCGACCAGTCGAGGTCAGGCTGCGGAACTTTAGCCAGGGTGCGCACCACCCCTTCAACAATGTCATCGACGTAGGTGAAGTCTCGCCGCATCTTGCCGTAGTTGTACACATCGATGGGCTTGCCTTCTAAAATCGCCTTGGTAAATTTAAAGGCGGCCATATCGGGTCGCCCCCAGGGGCCGTAGACGGTGAAAAATCGCAGCCCAGTAGTAGGAATGCGGTAGAGATGGCTGTAAGTATGGGCCATCAGCTCATTCGATTTTTTCGTCGCAGCGTAAAGACTGAGAGGATGATCGACATTGTGGTGAACCGAGAAGGGCATCTGACGGTTTGCCCCGTAAACCGAGCTAGATGAGGCAAAAACTAAATGCTCGACCTGCTGATGGCGACAGCCTTCTAAAATTTCTAGAAAACCTACAACATTGCTATTGACGTAAACATGGGGGTTTTGGATGGAATAGCGAACCCCCGCCTGAGCCGCCAAGTGAACCACTCGACTAAACTGATGGGTCGCGAACAGGTTTTCCATGTCAGCCCGATCGGCCAGATTGATTTGGAAAAACTGAAATCGCTCTGATTTTTGAAGTAGGGCAAGGCGATCGCGCTTGAGGCTGACATCGTAATATTCGTTCAGATCATCAACGCCAATGACGGTCTCGCCTTGGTCGAGTAAGCGCTGACTCACATGGAATCCAATAAACCCGGCGGCTCCGGTTACGAGAATGGCGTTCATAGTTTAGAGATTTGAGATTTGAAAATTCGATAGGTAAAACTATACAGCGTAGACTCAGCTTTTGATTGTTCTCGTCATCGGAGGCAGCGAGCACTAAACCGATTCACACCCTAGGCTAGACTAGCGTTTCAAGGCTTACTTGTGGGGCAACTCGATAACGACACTGTCCCAAAATTCTCCCCAAATTCTTCCAAAAATCTCCCAAAATTCGTCGAAGCTGATGAAATAAATGCAACGGCTTCCTTCAATTGGCAGCGGTTGTCCTTTAGGATTAGCATGGCGATCATGGGGTACGGCAGATGGACACAAGACGCAGCAGATTTTCCATAGCCCAAACTCTAGAAGCCTTGATTCGAGAAAGCTTGAAGGTCTTACTGATTCTGATTGTCGCGATCGCCATGCTCAACAGTTGGATGATCCCCACAGCATCAGCCCGAGTCATGCGAGAAGAGCTGCAATCTGGAGACATTCTCTACAAGTCGCTGCGCACCCTGAATGACAACCGGGGCTATAGCTGGCAGGCGATCGCCTTCACTCAGCGACCAAACGGGGAATTAGGCACCCGTTCGAAAAGCGGATCTGACATGCAACCCGAATCTTTACCCGACGTGATGTATCTGCGGCTGGTTGGGTTTCCGGGTCGGGTTTCTATCGATCGCTCAAAACCTTTGATCGTGGCGGCTCCCGCAGGGCAACAGTTCGCCCTGCCCGATCGCTCTGACCTGATTTTTAAGAATGGCCTGTCGCCGCAGCCCAATGTCGGGCAATATCCTCTCGCGGAGGTCTTGAAAGACGTGCGATCGCCTGTGCCTCTGCGGCTGACACTGGCAACCACCAATGCTGAACCCGTCGAGCTAAGACTACCCCGCGTCGTTGTCGAAGAATGGATCACGGTTCATCAGCAAGCTCGTTCCTAAATCAGGTTTGAACGGTGATCAATAGGCTAGGCTGGGCATGAATTTGGATTCTCAGACTTGGTAGCCCCCATGACTAGCTCACAGATTCTTTCTCCAACGCTCTTTGAAACCAATACTCTCGACGGTTCGCCTGCCTACCCCCTCCGACTGTGGCAGGTGGGTGTTCCGGCAACCACCATTCCGTCTGAAACCATTGTCGTGATTCACGGACGCCAGAGCGAGTTTGACGAGTCGGGCGATCGCCCTCCCCTCGCAGAACTCTACCCCCGGCTCTATGGTCTTGCGGCTACGTTGGCTCAGTCTCCTTCCACACAGATTTTGTTTGTAGATGCGCAACAGGCTTTGACCGATCCGTCGTTGCCGCCTTACGACGCAGCCGGACGCATTCAGCTTGTGGCCGATTGGGCAGCATCTGCGCTCCAGGGCATTCCTAATCTGACAATCATCGGTCATAGTCTGGGCACCTATGTGGCGGCAGAGGTGGCCGCACAATTAGAGGCGAATCGTCTGATTGCTCTCGACCCTGCGTTCCCCGGCCAAAACTATGATGTGGACGAGTCCGAGCCAGGGCAGCAACCTGTGCGCGACTTTAAGGCATCCGCACAGCAATCGCTCGCGTTTGTTGTGGCCGATGGGCTTTTTCAGCTCGGACTGGCTGGAGATAATCAGCAGGCAGGGACGGCTGAGACCTCTCTGGTTGCTAAGTTTGATGGACTGGGCGGCATCTTCGATGCCAACGAAGCCCACGGAGCCGTGGTGGATTTATATGCCGATTTGAGCCTCTACCTCAACCCTGGGGCGACTCCGTTTGATGATCTGTGGCAAAGTCTGTCGCGCGATCGCTACGACAACTCTGGCGATCGCCGCACAGGTCTGCACGAAGGCGTCGCCTATGCCGATCGCGATGAAGACGATGTGTGGCGGCTAGAGCGGATCGATGGCGACGGCCAAAATTTCTATTTCATTAGCGAAGCTTTGGGCAACGCCGAGTCCCTCGAATTGGACGATGGAGCCGAGCACAACACCCTCATCACCCTGATTGACTACACCCTCGACGATGCAGCCCACGACTTAATTTTAGGAGGCTACGACGACCTCAGCGGCACGGGCAATTCCCGTGACAATAACATCTGGGGCAACACCGGAAATAACCAGATCTCTGGCTCTGGCGGAGACGATACGATCCGGGGAGACTTGGGTGCAGATATATTAATCGGCAATGCTGGAGCAGACCACATCTGGGGAAACCACGACGATGACATCATCGTCGGCAGCGCTGGCAACGATGTGCTCATGGGTGGCGCAAAGGATGATCTGCTCCAGGGCGATCGCGGCAATGATGTGATGATTGGCGGGCTTGGAGCCGATATTTTTGTTCTGCAAGCGATGGCAGGCATCGATACAATCGAGGACTTTAATCTATCCGTCGATCGGTTTTTTCTCGCGGATGGTCTAGTGTTTGAACAGCTGACGCTGACCCAGCAATCAACCGGAGTCTTGATTCGCCAAAACAATACGTCCATCGCAGAAGTTCTCGGGGTCACAGTCGAGGCGCTAAATCTCAGCACAGTTTTTGTGTGAAGCGGCACAGCAAGCAGGAGAGGGGCGATCGCCAAGCGATCGCCCCTCCGAGTTAAACAACCTGTATGCATGTCTGAAAACTTACGGAGACACGTTGTGGTGAACTCCGCAACGTTCAGACCTCAAAAGATCAGCGCAATGCGATGATTCTGCATCCTAGTGACAGTCAAAGGCTTCATAGACTTGCATCAGCAGACCTGCGATGTAGCCATAGCCCATGGCGCATTTGGGTGCGCAAGGATGCTCAACAGGCCCAACCGTTGCAACAGCAGCAATGCCGTAGAAGCCAGCCGTGAGTTCAGCCTCTTCCGGTGTACCTTTCCAGGTCAAGGTGTACTTGAAGACATCCTTGGAGGTCAGCTCAGTCGCTTCGAGGTCAAGCTCAACGGCTTTTGCACCAATGCCCTCAAACGAGAAACACACCGTCAGTCGAGTTCCCAAACAAAGCAGCAAACGAGTTAGAGGGCTGCTGTTGAACTCGATGTCAACATCAATTTCAAACTCTTCGTTTGACGCGATGATGTAGGGAGACTGAGCGGGAGCAACCGTTTCGGGCAGATCAGGTTCGCCTGCTAGCCCACGCAGACGCAGGTCGCAGAGTGTGAAATAAACCGGGCCAAGGACATTTTTGGAGTGAGTTTCAGTGCCGCCATACTGAACCGGGAACTGAGGTCTCTTCTTATCAATTGCAATGGATTCCATGATTTAGATCCTTAAGATATTGAATGATTGAACAGTTGACACGAGTGTCAGTGACTGATTCTGGAGATTTACAAAACCCCCAGAATCAGTCATCTAGAGGATTTAGTGACAGTCAAAGGCTTCGTAGACTTGCAGCAACAGACCTGCAATGTAGCCATAGCCCATGGCGCACTTGGGTGCACAAGGATGCTCAACAGGCCCAATCGTCGCAACAGCAGCAATGCCGTAGAAACCAGCAGTTAGACCCGCTTCCTCAGGCGTACCTTTCCAAGTCAACGTGTATTTGTATACGTCCTTGTAGGTCAGCTGAGCCTCTTCTAGATCGATTTCAACTGCCTTAGCACCAATTCCTTCAAAGGAGAAGCACACCGTCATCTTGGTGCCTAGGCAAAGGAGCAAGCTGGTCAAAGGGCTGCGGTTGAACTCAACGTCTACCTCAATTTCAAAGGGCTCGTTAGAGGCGATGATGTAAGGTGACTGATCGGGAGCAACACTTGGAACCTCGGATGCTTCAGCAAGACCTCGAAGCCGCAGATCACAGAGTGTGAAAGAAACTGGGCCAAGAACGTTCTTGGAGTGCGTCTCGCTGTTGCTAACTTGCTTTTTGGGTTGGGTGGTGGTGTCTGCCATAATGAAAGTCCTTCAGTTAATGACGATTGACTAAGGGTTTGACAAGGTTGGACGGTCGAGATAAGCAACTGGTTTTTGGCTCTCCGGTTTGCTCTGTTGATTCGCTCAACCTTGTATTCATCATGTCAAAGGCAAACGTCATTGCCATTACCCAACGTGGGTACTCTTCCGAAAGTATTTGCAAGGGAAAAGGCTACATCTCTATCTGTCTATAGGTTCGGAGACTTTCGCAAAAGCCAAATTGCTGGCGATCGCCCTTCATCAACCGCGATCCACACATGCTTCTCCCGCTCCAGGCAAGCAATATTGGAGCCTTGGAGCCATTAAATTCGCCACCCCTGATCGCTCTGCTCTATTGCGAAAATCAGGATAGTCCAGCCTTAAAACGGGTGCAGGCTTATGGAAAACGCTACCTTTCGCATGATTTCCATCGAATGCCGCCTCTCGCAGCTAGAGGCGATCGCCCCGTCTACCATCGCCTCGTTTCCCGATGCTGCCGTCACGGCACTCCAGCTCGACCAGCCCTTTTCTCTGCGAGTCACGGTCGAATTTCTGTCGATTATGGCGATCGCCCTGCTGCGGCTTGCTCCCCAGATTCGGGTAGACTTCTACGCCAAACCGATCGTGTCAGGCGACGGATATGAGTTGGGAACAGTGGCGATCGCGGCTCAGCCCAATCAGTTCACCTACACCCTTACACAAGAGCTAGACACGCCTCACAATCTCGGACTGATTAACCCTGGCCTCTATCGAGTCGGTGCAATTTTTCGCGTCGGCGCACCCGATGGCCCCGCCATGATTTCGGGCTTACTTGAGTCTCTAGTACTCGAAATTTATGCCGGAGAGGCGTCTCAACCTTCAAAGCGCAAATCAAAACGTTAGCCATGCTCCTCCGATTAGTAGGTAGACCTGAATAAATGATTTGTAGGGTGCTGTTAGGCATAGCCGTAACGCACCACTCGATAGGGCTTCGGTGCGTTACGCTGTCGCTAACGCATCCTTTTCAAGGAGAGATAGGGGTGATCTGAAGTAGCATTGACGACTTCTCAACCATCCTCTAACGCATCCTAAATTTAGCCAAAAAATCTGGAATATCCTTTTGGGGAGCTGTAATTGTAAACGACCCCCTTTTTTAAATTTTTCTGCTCGCAGATGATTTCAATAGCACGATCAAGACCAAGCAATACTAGACAACTCTGGGAAAAATCAGATTCTTCTCATCCCATGAGCGTATGGTATGAAGCGTGCAGCATGTCGCTAATTAATTAGGTGTCACTGCTGCACTAGTTTTCTTGACATCCCCGTTATATGCTATGGCACAAGATTTGGTGTGAGGAGTTGACTGGATGGATTTTCGTAAAAGTGCGTTAGAAGTTCTCAAGGAAACGAGTCGAACGTTTTACATTCCTATTAGTCGATTGCCATCAGGGCTACTTGAAGCCGTTGCGTCAGGCTATTTGTTGATGCGCGCGATCGACGAAGTGGAAGACCATGAGCAGCTTGACAATGCGACAAAAGCTCAAGTTTTGCGCATCATGAGCTGCAATCTCCAAGGAGGAACGGAGCATTCAAAATCAAGTGATTTTGCGAAAGGCTTGGAGCCTTATCGCGATCGCCTCCCTGAAGTGACTCTCCGAGTTGGCGAATGGGCGTTACTCGCCCCTGCCGACATTGGCCCTCGTATTTGGGATGCCACAGCCGCAATGGCAGACCGCATGGCAAGCTGGGCTGAGAGCAACTGGGAAATTCATACTGAAGCTGACCTCGATCGGTATACCTTTAGCGTGGCAGGAGCCGTCGGTTTGATGCTGTCAGATCTGTGGGCGTGGCATGATGGCACCCAAACCAACCGAATGCAGGCTCTAGGTTTCGGACGCGGACTCCAAGCTGTCAACATTGCCCGCAACCACGGAGATGATCTGAAGCGAGGCGTTAGCTTTTTCCCCGATGGCTGGACTGCAGACGACATTCGCACCTACGCTAAACGAAATTTGGCGCTGGCCGATGCTTACACGCAGTCACTGCCGAAAGGCCCAGCTCGCGA
>JBARXP010000457.1:0-2406 GCA_049647405.1 Elainellaceae cyanobacterium
ATAACCGTCGCACCGCTGAGGCGATCGCTCACCAAGTCCATATCGATCGCGTCATTGCAGAGGTTCGTCCTAACCAAAAAGCCTCTGTTATTGAGGAGTTGCAGCAGTCTATGACTCGATCGAGCAACACTCGATCCTCCAAACAAAATCGATCCAAGTCTAGGGCTCATCCCGTCATCGCCATGGTTGGAGACGGCATTAACGATGCCCCAGCCCTCGCCCAGGCTGACGTAGGCATTGCCATTGGCACAGGCACAGATGTGGCGATCGCAGCGAGTGATATCACCCTTATTTCTGGTGACTTAGACGGCATTACAACCGCGATTCGGCTCAGTCGAGCAACCATTCGCAATATTCAGCAAAATCTGTTTTTTGCGTTCATCTACAACGTCTTGGGCATTCCCATTGCCGCAGGGGTGTTATATCCGCTCCTGGGCATCTTACTCAACCCCATCGTAGCCGGAGGGGCAATGGCCTTCAGTTCTGTTTCTGTCGTGGCTAATGCTCTACGCCTGCGTCGATTACGTCTCTAGCGCGCAGGAAAACTCGCACTAAAGCAAGAGCGATCGCCTTGTATGGGCGATCGCTCTTGCTTTAATCAGCGCAGTTAAGATTACGCATAAGATTACGCGCTGGCGCTCTCTTCTGCCATTTCAGGAGCCTCAAACTTATAGCCAACGCCTCGCACAGTCTGAATCAACGCAGGTTGTGCCGTGTCTATTTCAATCTTCTTGCGAATCTGACCAATATGCACATCAACAACCCGCTGATCGCCGACATAGTCATAATCCCAAACTTTTTGAATCAGCTCAGCCCGACGCCATACTCGACCCGGATGACTCGCCAAAAAGTGTAGTAAATCAAATTCTAGAGCCGTCAAAGAAATCGGGCTGTCGTGAAGAGTCACTTCACGTCTCACAGGGTCAATCATCAGACAATTGAACATGAGTCGCTGTTGCTCAGCGGTTGTGACGGGGCGCTGACGCTTCAAGATCGCCCCAACCCTCACCTCCAACTCACTGAGACTAAAGGGCTTAGTCAAATAATCGTCAGCCCCTTGAGAAAAGCCTAAAATCTTGTCCGCCTCATCCGTGCGACTCGTTAACATCAATACAAAAACACCAGTTCGTTTTTGCATCTCCTCACAGAGGACATACCCCGTAGCATCTGGTAAGTTGACATCTAAAATAACCAGATCTGGGTTGAATTGCTCAAAGCTTGCCAATGCCGACTTACCATCTTCTGCGGACTCAAGCTGATAATCATGGGTCGAGAGAAAACGCTGTATAAGCGTCCGGATGGCGGGGTCATCATCGACAACGAGTATCTTGGCTGAAGCCATAATCGTAACCTTTGAATGACTTTAAGAAACGTCAGAATCACACACTGAACCACAGGCTCAAGTCAGGCTCTCTACACGCCACATAGAACGCAAACACAGCCCAAACCGTAACCAATACCAAACAAACTCCGATTGAGATTACCCAATGCTTGGAGTATCGAAATTAGAACAACACATCACCCATACAAGTGAGCATTTAAAAATAAAGAGTATTCATCCAAACCATGAATATCTTCCCTGTTATAAATCATTGCACCCATTATGGCTCTAGAAATTTACGAATGAACACTCTTGCTAACACTTTTGAACGAAACAGGGCTGATTGAGAACCATCAAACCCGTTGACGAGCCCCGGCGATCGCTCCAACCGCTTAACCGAGAGAGCGATCGCCCACCCTATATCTGCTCATTCGCAGCTTTTCTGTTCCCACTTTTCCGCTACCAGAGTACGCCTCCGCAGTCTTGCCGCATTCTCGTGAAAACAGTGTTCCCAAAATTGTGCTTTCGTGCTCTGAGCCATAGCCCCATTTAGCAATTCGTTCACCATTGTGGAGCCACTTGATCTTTATTCGGAGACATAGACTCGATCCGGGAGAGTTTTACAACTCTTGCGAAGTACATCTGCCTAGCATTTCACCTCTCTTTCAAAGAAATCACCTAGCGCCTTGATTTCTCAACAAACTTAACAGGCAATCTCGTCTCATATTTTTGCCGTAGAGAGACAAAAACTGAAAACCAAGAAACCTGGCCTCCTTCATTCAGAAGTCTTACGGAGGCAATAAGTTCCTCTTCAGAGAGCCACGCTAGACTCTCTACGCCGCTTTTCTCAGAATCCGTGTGAAAATCAGCCTTTAGGATTGCATATGCTTCTCCAGTAACGACTTTGCCATGGGTTTGTAGAGGAGATAGAACATCATTTCGATGTACCGCAGCATATCTTCTCGGTTTTCCCTTGAGGTGTAATTCCAGAATCCGTAGGTTTTCGCCAAAGACATCAACTTTGACGAGTGGATTTTCCAGGTGTAAGTACTGTAGACCCGATCGATCGATCGTTCAGAGACCTG
>JBARXP010000458.1:0-3350 GCA_049647405.1 Elainellaceae cyanobacterium
CTGGCAACCCCCAGCAGAGACCCGGTCTCTGAATTCAGGCAAACTTACTCGCTGCCTGGGATAGTACCCAAGAAGGCACGGACGTTGGCGACCCAGTGCAGCGGCCCCACCAAACTCAACGACTGCGATGGCAAATACCCCTTGCACAGGGCTTTTTCTTCGGGTGGGGTGGTGGGGTTGGCCATGTAGTCACGCAGCCAGTCGCAGCTCTTGGCCATTAGGTCGTTGAGGTTGAGGTTCCTGCAAAATCGCATCAACTTCGGCAGGTGATTCGCGCCAACTTCGGCAGGTGATTCGCATCAACTTCGGCACCTGATTCGCATCAACTTCGGCAGGTCATGTCAACCCCATGGGTGGATCCCGATACACTGCGCTCGACCCCCGAGCCAGGGAACAGGAGATCCGCGATGGGCCAACACCGCCAAGGAGAGCAACTGCCGATGGTGAAATTTCGAGAGATTATCCGACTCCATGAACTGGGGTACAACCAAAGTGAGATCGCGCGCAGCTGCGTGGTGGCGCGAGCGACTGTACAAGACTACCTCCGCCGTGCTGCCGCCAAAGGGCTGAGCCATGACCAGCTGTTGCAGATGAGTGACAGCGAGGCGCAAACGCTACTGGGGAAAGGAAAACCGCCTCAGATCGTCGACCCGACCGTGGATTTTGAGCACGTACACCGAGAACTGCAACGCAAAGGCGTCACCCTGGCACTGCTGTGGCAAGAAGGGCTTGACCAAGCGGCCTGGACGTTTAGCTACGCCCAGTTCTGCCGCCGCTACGGGCAGTGGAAAGGTCAGCACAACCTCTCCATGCGCCAAGTGCACAAAGGCGGGGAGAAAGTGTTTGTGGACTATTGCGGCCTGACCGTAACGGTCATCGACGCCGAAACGGGAACGGAGAGCGAGGCCCAGATCTTTGTCGCCTGCCTGGGCGCGAGTAGCTACACCTTTGCCGAGGCCACGCCCTCCCAAGCGCTGCCCCACTGGTTGGGGTCACACCAACGGGCCCTAGCGTTCTTGGGCGGGGTACCCGCCGCCATCGTGCCCGATAACCTGAAATCGGGGGTGAACGACCCCTGCCGCTATGAACCGGGGATAAACCGGAGCTATCAGGAGTTCGCCGAGCACTATCAGGTGGCCATCCTGCCGGCACGGCCCTATAAACCTCGGGACAAATCCAAAGTCGAGAAAGCGGTGCAGGAGGTAGAACGCCAAATCCTAGCCCCCTTACGCCATGAGCGCTTCACCAGTTTCACGGCGCTCAACGATGCGATTCGAACGCATCTGGACAAGCTGAATGAGCGGGTGATGAAAAGCTACGGGTGCTCTCGTCGGGCACTATTTGAGCAGGTCGACCAACCGGCCCTGAAGCCCTTACCCACGCAGCCCTTTGTCCTAGCCCGGTGGAAACAAGCGAAGGTGAATCTGGACTATCACCTGGAGATTGAGCGCCACTATTACTCGGTGCCCTACTGGTTTGCCCGACGAGAGGTGAGCGTCAAAATCAGCGAGTCGCTGGTGGAAGTGTTCTACGACCATCAACGGATTGCGGTGCATCCTAAGGCCTCAATGCCGTACCGGCACAGCACCCTGGCAGCGCATATGCCCCCGAACCACTGGGCCTACAAAGCCCAATCCAAGGCCTCGTTTCTAGCTTGGGCCACCCAGATTGGACCCCATACCCACCGTCAAGTGGAGGCTATTTTTGCAGCTAAAGACCATGAAGAACAAGCCTTTCGCACCCTCAAAGGCCTGCAAGCCTTAGCCACGCGCTATGGGTCAGTTCGTCTGGAGGCGGCCTGCCGCCATGCCAATACCTTTGCCTTGGTGGGCCTCAGGCGGCTCAAAGCCATTCTCAAGGCCAACCTCGATAGCACGCCGCCCCCCGTCGAGGATGAAGCGACCCCCTCCGCGTCCCATGACCATGTCCGGGGTCAAACCTACTATTCCTAGTCCTGTCTCACCGAATCCTTATGCAACACACCTTAGACCAACTCAAATCGCTCCGGTTAATCGGTCTCCTGGAAGCCTGGCAAGAGCAGCAGGCTCAACCGACCTACCATGACCTCGCCTTTGACGAACGCTTGGCTCTCTTGGTCGAGCGCGAATATCTTCGCCGCCAGCAGCAGCGCCTCCACCGTCGACTCAAGCAGGCAGATCTCTTTAACACTGCCACCCTCAATGACGTCGACTTTGAGGTACCGCGCGGGTTGAAAAAATCCCAGTTCCTCCAATGGACTCAGGGGCAATGGTTAACCCAGCATCTCAGTCTGGTGCTGGTCGGCCCCACGGGCGTCGGTAAGACCTTTCTCGCCTGTAGCCTCGCTGACCACCTCTGTAAACAAGGCTATGCCGTGCGCTATTTCAAAACCGCTGACTTGCTCGCTGAGCTGAAGCTGGCTAAAGTCGACGGCTCGTTTCCCAAACTCCGTAAGCATCTGGCCACTTTTGACCTCATTGTTCTTGATGAATGGCTTCGTGATGCCCTGTCCCCCAACCAGGCCCGCGAGATCCTCGATTTCCTGGATGACCGCTACCGCCAGGCCTCCTGTCTCTTTGCCACTCAGTTCCCCGTCGACCAGTGGCATCCTCAAATTCAAGATCCCACCCTCGCCGATGCCATCCTCGACCGCATCGTCCATGATTCCCTGCGCCTTACTCTCAAGGGCGAATCCATGCGCAAGCTCACCAGTGCACTCACTTCACCCGCTCACCTTCAACCGGAGTCCCCAGCTATGACCTAATTGTCATTCAAGTTCTTTCACGATCTATCCACAGACCGCATAATGAAACTGACCTGCCCATCTATGCCATTTTTTCCTCCGCCTCGGAGGGGGTGCCGAAGTTGATGCAACTGGGTGCCGAAGTTATGCAAATACGCACCATTAGAACATCGTGGTTCACGGTGTCAAAGAACTTTTCCAAGTCCAAATCCACCACTCCCCGATAGCCTTGCTTGACGTAGTCCTTCACCTGTTTAATCGCGCCGTGGGCACTGCGCTTTGGACGACAACCAAAGCTAAACTCGGAAAACTCCGGGTCAAACAGGGGTGTCAGCACTTGTGAGATGGCTTGTTGGATCACCCGGTCTAGGACTGTCGGCACTCCCAACAAGCGCTCGCCCTTCCCCCCCGGCTTGGGGATTGCGACCCGTCGCACGGGAGAGGGGCAGTAGCGTCCATCTCGTAAGGATTGGCGAATCTCTCCCCAGTGAAGCCGGGCGTAGGCGGCGAAGTCGTCCAATACCATCCCGTCAATGCCAGGGGCACCTTTGTTGGACTTCACTTGCTTCCACGCTCGGTGCAGGTTCTCTGAGTCGAGGACTCGCTCCATCAGATTCGTCTCTAAGGC
>JBARXP010000459.1:0-15431 GCA_049647405.1 Elainellaceae cyanobacterium
AAAGTCCGTAGAAATGCTGAAACATTCTATTCGACTGTTCATTCATTATCTCAAGTTTGGGGAAGTACCAGTTCCTCCGAGGCCGATTCCTACAGTCTCATAATCATCCCCTGAATCAGCAACGCCACTTTTACGCAAGAGCAGGTGAGCGATCTCACACAACGCCAGAAAATAGCCTGGACGGAGCAGCAAATTGAAACGCTGATGACCTTGGTAGGAGGTCATCCCTATCTGGTGCGTCTAGCTCTCTATCATGTTGCCCATCGGCAAGTCACCCTCGATGAGTTATGTCAATCTGCTCCGACAGAATCAGGTATTTATGGAGATCACCTCCGCCGCCATCTCTGGCATTTAGAGCGACACCCCGAACTTGCCCACGCCTACCGAGCAATTTTACAAGCCTCAGACCCGATTTCACTCGATTCTGAGCGCATGTTTAAGCTGCACAGTTTGGGATTAGTTCATTTGCAAGGTAATGGTGCAATTCCGAGCTTTGAGCTATATCGTCGCTATTTTAGCGATCGCCTATAGCTCTCCACCTTGCCTCCATCGCGAGTCTACAATCTACCCCTCCATCGCGACCTATGACTACACAATCAAGCCCCGCAGACTACCGCTATAAAGTCGGGGGTCACCTTCCTCTAGACGCTCCTAGTTATGTGATTCGTCAAGCCGATCAAGACCTCTATCACGCCCTCAAAGCCGGAGAATTTTGTTATGTGTTGAACTCACGGCAAATGGGTAAAACCAGTCTGCGTGTAAGGGCTCTCGCTCGACTTGAGCAAGACGGTATTCGATGTGCCGCTATCGATCTCACCAAAATTGGCAGCCAAGACATTACTCGCGATCAGTGGTATGCCGGGGTCATGCGACGCTTAGTGTCTAGCTTTCATCTCTCAATTTCGCTCGGCAGTTGGCTTCAAGAGCGTCACTTTTTGTCTCCCGTCGCTCGCCTTAGCGAACTCATAGAAAACGTGCTGTTGCAGGAAGTGCGATCGCCCATCGTTATCTTTATTGATGAGATTGATTCCGTTAGAAGTTTGCCCTTTGGTCTAGATGATTTTTTCATGTTTATCAGAGCCTGTGATGAGTATCAGCGGCTCACCTTTGCCCTGCTCGGTGTGGCAACTCCAGCAGAACTCATGAGAACCATCGACAACACCCCATTCAATGTCGGTCGTCCTATTAATTTAGATGGCTTTCAGTGGCATGAGGCAAGCTCTCTATCCCGTGGTCTTGTTGGCAGTGTGTCTGATCCAGAAGCGGCTCTAGCCACTATCCTCAAATGGACAGGAGGTCAACCGTTTCTTACCCAAAAGCTCTGTCAACTGGTGACTCGCTATCCCAACATTGCCCCTAGCCTAGACACAGCAGCAGACACGGTAGCCTGGATTGATCAGCTCGTGCAAGACCGGATTATCGACAACTGGGAAGCCCAAGATGAACCGCCTCATCTCAAAGTGATTCGCGATCGCCTTCTTCGATCCCATGACCGAGCAGGCCCGATGCTGCGCCTCTATCAAAAATGTCTGGTTCAAGCCCCTGTTCCGGCGCTCAACTTGAATGAACACATTGACCTGCAAATGGCAGGGCTAGTGGTCAAGCGAGAGGGGCGATTACATGTATACAATCGCATTTATGCAACTGTCTTCAATCCGGGTTGGGTGCGCCAATCCCTCGCGGGTCTTCGTTCAGATTTCATGCAAATCGTCAAGCAACAGGAGCAAAAACTCCTCTCCATGCTGAACTTAATGGAAGGCCAGGGATTTGACTACATTCTCAATGTGATTGTGAGCGAGATTGTCAGCAAGCTGGGCGAGATGCTCTGTGTCGATCGCGTCTCTATCTTCTTTGTCAATCAAGACAGCAATGATCTTTGGTCTATTGTGGCAAACAATGGGGGCAGGCTAGATCCGCCTGAAATCCGCATTCTGAGCAATGCAGAAGCGACAGGCCACTTGACGGAGTTTAATCAACGGCGCTACCCCTACCCATATCGAAGGGGGGAAAGAAGAAGAGGCGATGATAATTACCCGATTCATGATGAGTTTTTCTTGCCCCTGTTAGATCATGAGAATAATAGCGACGTGCCCATCGCTTTTGTGCATGTGGCAAACAAAATTCAGCCATCGTTTCCGCCCGAAACTCCTCTAGAGGAAAAGCTCAATCCTCAAGGCTTTACCCTTGCCGACGAACAGCACTTTCGGGAATATGCTGAGCCTATTCGTCGTGTGCTTGAACGGTGTCAATACTGCTATCAGTTGACTCAGCGGCTACAAGTATCAGAAGCGCTCAATGAAGCCACAACTTCTATCTCTCAAAGCGTATTAGACTCTGAACAAATTATTCATCGAGTGATGGAGTCAGCTCAAAAACTGATGAATGCTGACCGTAGCAGTCTCTGGTTGTTGACCGAAGATGGAACCGGATTGTGGAGTCGGCTCCCCAACGAACATGGAGAATTTGCAAGACAGGAAGTTGAGATAGGTCAGGGCTATGCGGGACAAGTCGCTATCACCCAACAGCCAATTAATATTCCCTTTGATTTATACGATCATCCAGATTCCAGCAAGTCTCGTGAAACGGATCGACAAACCGGCTATCGCACCTGTAGCCTCTTGTGTATGCCTGTTCTTAGTCCCGATGGCGAGCTATTGGGAGTAACCCAACTGGTGAATAAAAGACGGTTAGGCGACTTTCCTCCCTATGACCCAGCCCAGTGGCCCCAAGCACCAAAGTGCTTTATGGCTAGCTTCGACGCAGAAAGCCAACGACATATGCAGGTGTTTAATACTCAGGTCGGCGTCGCTATTCACAATGCCCGTCGTTTTCAGGCTCTGCAAGAACAAGTATCTGACCCGACTCCTACCTTAGTCAGCAGAACCTTAGCCCTATTGAGTAAAGTCATGGATACCCAGGGCTTTGATGAAGTGCTCAATATGACACTGCGTTCTATCACTCAGAAGCTCGGTCAGTCGGTTGGAGCCGATCGCACGTCTATCTTTTTGCTAGATGAAGAGCGCCAAGAGTTCTGGTCGATCATCGCAGAGTCAGATCATGAAGACGATCGGCTCAACATTCGGATACCAGCCGATCATGGCATTGTGCGAGACGCTGCGACCAGCCAACGCATCATCGATATTCCCTACGACTTTTATGATGATCCGCGTTCGGCGATCGCCAAGCAGCAAGATCAAAAGAATGGCTACCGCACCTATACTCTACTCGCCGTCCCGATGATCAATGCCCAACAGGGATTAGTGGCTGTGGTGCAGTTGCTCAACAAGCTCAAACCCGATTGTGATCCGAATTTGCCACTGGCTGAGCGAATCGACCCCTTGGGCTTCACAAGCAACGACATTGCCAAGATTACAAATGATGCACCCGCCATTCAGCTGGTGCTAGAAAGCTTTTGTGCCTATCATAAAACCGCACGCGGACAGCGCGTCGCCGCCGCATTAATGGCAGCAACGCGATCGCTAGAATGGACGAGTGCCGACCCATCTGAGCTGCTGATCCGGGTGATTGGTGCAGCAATCGACCTCCTAACTGCCGACCGGGGCACCCTGTGGTTGATCGACTCAGAGCAGCAAGAACTCTGGACTCGTGTATCTACTCAAGCAGGTCAGATACAAGAACATCGCGTCAAAATTGGTCAGGGGTTGGCCGGACGAGTGGCCAAGACTGGAGAAACGCTCAATATTCCTTTCGATGCCTATGAGCAAACCGATGCAGCAATCGTTAAGGGTCTTGACCAAGTCAGCGGCGATCGCACCTATAGCTTGCTGTGTATGCCCATTCTCAATCTAGACGGGGAGCTAATCGGAGTGACTCAGCTTGTCAATAAGAAGCGATCGTCAGAACGTCTCGATGCTACAGTCTTGAGCAAAGATGAGGTGCCCAACATCTTTCATACGAGCTTTGATGAAAGCGACTGTAAATGTCTCCAAATTTTCAACACTCAGGTTGGAGTCATCATTCAAAATGCAGAGCTTCTCGCGACGGTTGAGAGCCACTCGACAGAAGAATCTGAAGATGCCTGAACAGGCTAGACTCAGAAATACCCCATCATTTTGGACAACTGCCAAATCCCGATATCGCTCTATTTATCAGCGTCGCAGGTTGACTTTGATGGGTGTAGACGAGCCTCCGGCTCGCGTTGGCACCTCCCTCAGCCTTTAGCCTTGTCTGCTGATGCTATGCCAATGCCGTTTCTTCTGGCGATCGCTGTAATGTATCGCGATGATGGGGCGCATTGAGGTTCGTGATATCTGGCCCCGAAGGAATGATGCCGCCAGGGTTGAGAGGAAATAGATTGCCGTAGTAATCGCGTTTCACGCTTTCTAGATCACAGGTTTCAGCAACGCCCGGAAGCTGGTAGAGATCTCGCAAATAAGGCCCCAGATTGGCATAGTCTTGGATGCGGCGACGGTTGCACTTAAACAGGCCGTGGTAAACAATATCGAACCGAAATAAGGTCGTAAATAGCCGCACATCGGTTAATGTTGGGCGTTGGCTAGCTTGGGTGCAGCTCGTGTCGCCACACACATAGCGTCGGGTAGCTAGTCGGTCATCTAGTTCATTCAACAGCGAAAATAAGTCATCAGAGGCTTGGTCATAGGCGGTTTGAGTTTGGGCAAACCCACATCGATACACTCCATTATTAATCGCATGGTAGATGCGATCGTTCCATTTATGAATTGTGTCTTGCTCGTCTTTCGGATATAAATCGAGTTCAGGATTAGACGCAAATTGATTAAATGCTTCATTCAAAATTACAATAATTTCTGAACTTTCATTATTCACAATAGTTTTCGTCTCGGCATCCCAAAGTACGGGCACCGTACAGCGTCCCTGATAACCTGGCTGGGCTAAAGCGTATAGCTCAGGCAACGTTTGACAGCCTTCTGTCTCTTGGTCAAACACCCAAATGCCAGCATCGGGAGATGGGGACACCGTAACAACCGAAATCGCTGATTCTAGTCCTTTTAAGCTATGCACCACTAACGTGCGATGCGCCCAAGGGCATCCCATTCCCACGATTAACTGATATCGCCCCGCCGCTGGCGGATGGGACTGATCCGCCTCCACTGTTTGCCGAAACTGGCTCTCAGGCCGAATATACTCCCCTCCCTTGCTAGATGGAGCCAGCTTTGACATCATGATGCGCCACATCGTCGTCCAGACAAACTTGCCCAATCGGATAATCCACGACGACGGCAGCGATGCTTTTTTAGAAGGGTTGGACGGTGCTGAAGCTGTCTTGTCTGAAGTGGTTTGAGATTGAGGGTCGGGAGTAGTAGACATGGTTGGGGGAGTGTTGGCAGGATGAGGGAAACCTGATGCAGAGAGTCTTAGCTGTGGAGTGGGTTATGGCTTTAGCCTAGCGCACTGTCGGCTTACTGTTAGATCTAACATCTGATGTGAATCATCTGATGTGAATTGATTGATCCCGAAAGACTTCACCTCAAGCACTGCAACACCTGCAAATCAATTGCGGGCTATGGGCAACATATCCGTTAAAACGGACTGATAAAACGGACTGAGTCATGTTTGTAAGGTCGTCAGTCCACTTTCAGTGGGATTCCCATCCTAGCCTGCAATTGATTCACGCGCGGGCGAACAGCGCAGCCAAAAACCCTTGATAGGGTTCCAAATAGGGTTCCAAATGTTGATGCTATGGGTTGAAGACACTGACCCAGAATCAGCCGCTCAGCTTCGATCGAAGCCGAGTTCAGTTTGAATGAGACGAAAACTTTTGCATCAGTACTGTGAACGGCTGAAGCCAACCTGTACCTACAGCCATATTTTCATGAGTGTTGAAATTCTCTTGATTGAGATAGTCTTGAGACTCACATACAAGTTCTGATTGCGCGCGAATCACCTGATAGATAAACTCAAATTCCCAAATCTTAAGCGAGTCAGAAGATCCTTCAACCACAATGGCATCCGCTTCAATCTTCTTAACGTCATATCCCATAGATGCCGCTTTTAGCTGGATTAGTTGATCGAATTCAGCCAGTAAATCATGAGTCTGATGGGCTTTACAACGAACGACAACTGACAGATCAGAAAATATAGTTTTTGCGCCGAAATAGAAACTGACAGGTAGCTCCCACCGCTGTCCAAGAATACTTGAATGCTTAATCATATTGTTACGCTCTCTTCCCCTGATTTAGCTCTTACTCTCGTTCACTTGATTGACCTTAGTAGTACAGAAAACTCCTGTAGTCTAATAAAATCCTCATTCTCAACAAAGCATATTATTGAGAACAGTTAATTTTTCAACAAGGATATGAGAGTTCTAGTAGTAGTAAATTTGTTTGAAATCGCCTGAAATAAGATAAGGTTCCTACATTACCAAGCCTTAAGTAGGCAGCCCCAAATAAATGATGCCGTAGGATGCTGTTAGGCGTAGCCGTAACGCACCACTCTGTAAAGCTTCGATGCGTTACGCTGTCGCTAACGCATCCTACAAATAATTAGGACTTCCTACTTATGCGCCTAAATTTTACTCCTCTCCACTTTATAGACGCAACCCACCCTAACCCTGTTTTTTCACTTTTTTCAGATAAAATTTGTAAGATTAAAATTACGTTCATAAAATGCTGATTCTCTAATTGCATCATCACGAGAGAATATGGCCTCAGATTTTCATTTCCCAAAGTCATTAAAGAGAACTATAGCTGTAGTCAGCGTATTGAGGATATAGACATTTTTGTTGGCGCGCGCCGCGCGCCCACAAAAATGTCCTGTGGCTAATGGCTGTAGATATACATTGGTTTTCTTTATAGTTATCATTACAAATCTCGCAGCTCTTCATTTGGGATCAAAGTGCTTTTTATGCGAGTCAATCGTGGCATGGTCTGCTACCTTCTCCCGTTGCGGTTTATAAGATCGGCGCTATCTTCATTCACAGCAATAGATGATGCAAAACTCTAAAAATTAAGGGCAATTTTTCAATCCGCTCAATCATGTCGTGAAGAGGCGGCGATCGCTCTGTTTGTGCTGCATCAGAGCAATATCGATGGCAGGAGTCCAGGCGCTCATCTCATCCAGCGAGAGAGAACTTGCCTGCTGAGCGATCGCCGTTATCGTCGGGGCGATCGCCCACACTATTTTCTGAGCTTGCATATGCCCGAGCAACCCCAAGCGAATTGCGGCTCCGGCTAGCCCTGTTGCGAGACTATGGGCAAACGCCAGTTGCGTATCGCTTTCACTGAGTCCAGCAATTTGACCCACGACACCAAAAACGATCGGATGTAGCCCGTTAAAGTGAGCCGTGCCCACGTCAGCCATCAGCCTTTCGAGCAGCGGAGCCTCCCACGTCGAACTGGCAACCATCAGCAGCGCTCGACCGCTCTTTTGCTGGGCGATCCGCGTCTCTGCGACCAGCGTTTGCACAAATAAGCGAGAATCGGCCTCCCGAATGGCCTGGTAGTCGGGGGTCAAACTGGCGCGATAGGCATGAGTCAGCGCCACCAAATCCGATGTGCCGACTTTGTAGGTCAAGAGCAAACGCAAAAATTCTTCGACCTGGGCGGGCGATCGCACTTGACCCGACTGTTGCAGCGACTCCAAGCCGTGCGACAGGGTAAATGAACCAGACGGAAAGAACGAGTCTGAGAGCTGCATCATCGCCAAACGGCGATCGCTCTCTTCTCGAAGCGCTGCACCTTCGGCGTGTTGAGAAACAGGAAATACGTTCGGCATTATGAGTAAGTAGATTGTGGGTGGGCAGTGTGAGGGTGGGCAGAGTGAGAATGGGCAGTATCAGAGGGATGGGAAGAGTCGGAACCAGGACTGGATGGTGAATCGATCTCTGTCGCGTGCGCGTGACCGTGGGCAGATGAGTCGAAGGCGATCGCCTGCTCTGCGACTCGTTGTTCATAAGTGACGCTCAATCCAGGAATATTGTGACTGCGAATTGTCGCTTCAACCACGTCAGCATTGTCTTCGAGCTGCACATAAATGCGATCGTCTCGGATTGCAATGCGATAGTGGTGATTGCCCAGGGTATGCCCCAGATGAATCAGCGCCAGGGCAGAAGCATGAGCATCTGAATCGGCTTGAATCACGAGCACGGGCTGCTCTTGTAAATGAATCAGAACCAGCCGCCCCGACTCCGTTTGAAATATATCACCCTGCCGCAACTGCTGCTCTCGGTCTTTAATAATACCGACCGATTCACCAGAGGTGGCCTGGGCATGGATGCGGCCTTTGCGGTTGTCTTCTAGGGTCAGGTATACATCCAGACAATCGTGATATTGGCGCGCATGGGCGACCTGCTGCACCAGATCGGCTTGTACGAGAGCGGCGGAGTCGGTGGCATCAAGGGTATTGCCAAGATAGAGATGAGCACGTTCGGGCATGGTCGTCAGACTTTTTATCATGTCGTTATGGCTGATAAGCATGACCGATATGCGATCGATGGTCAAGCGATCGCCACACAATTCATGCCGATAGAATGAATGCTCGATGAATTGTTGAGCCATGAATTTCGATGAATATTCGTCTTGCTGAAGAATCAGATCTGCCAGAACTATCGACTCTCTACCGTCAGACCGTCTTAGTCAATGCACCCCAATATTATTTGCCTGCCCAAACCGAAGTATGGGCATCTTTTGCGTCTGACCTAAATCACTTTCGCTCGTTTATTTTTGGGGTAGACACCTACGTTGCCGTAGATGAAACAAGCCTGTTGGGGTTTGCGGGCATTAGCCATGAGGGCCATGTGTCATCCACTTATGTGCGACACGACTGCATTCACCAGGGAATTGGCTCTGCCCTGATGCAAACCGTGTTGGAACATGCCCGCACTCATCAGATACCGCGACTGTATGCCGAGGCGAGTGAGTTTAGCCTGGGGCTCTTCAAAAAGTTTGGCTTCCAGGTTTACGACACAGAGCGGGTCGATCGCCAGGGCGTCAAGTTTGACCGATACTTGATGGAACGGCATCTCACGCCAAAGTCGGCAAACTGAGGTGAGTCGGTGGGGTAAGCCGACTCGCCTCAGGATTGAATCGCCCCAAGATTGAATCGACCCAGAATTAACGTGCTGCGCCCCTAACCTGCCATGCCGTTATGGCTAAGGATTTCTTTTGAGCTTCTCTACCACCGCTTCGGAGTTTAATCGATGCGCCGACCAAGACGGAGTTAGGCTGTGGCGATAGGTTTTCCACTGGCGTAAAAACGTCTCACGGTCAACGATATGGGCACCCAGAGCTATTTTGTAAGGGACTTCCATCCCCAAATCCCAAAAAGCAAACTGACTCTCGGCTAACACCAACCCCAGCAGCGCCAACTGCACAGAACCCGAACCGCTTCGCGTATGAAACCCAGCGAGGCTGGAATAAATAGAGCCCGTGGTGTAGCCAATCTCGCCAGCAACGAGAGCTTGGTCGTCGTACACTTCGATTGAATGAAACGACACCCCGGCCATCGGTTGCCGATGAAGGCTAATGAACGCGTCGCGTAGCGGCTGAATTAACCAAGTGTGCGAATGGTGATTTGTAATCCGATGGAGGCAGTCGGCAAAGTTTCGATTGATATGAAACGTTAGACTGCGGGCATGGCGTTTGAGCTTGCGCGATATGTGCAGATTTTGGAGATCGAGCACGCACCGATTGCGATGAGACTTGATGAGTAGCAGGGGTGTTTCATCAAACATCTCACCCATTGGCATGTATCCGTGGTAGCAAACATCGGCAATGACGGTGGGTTCAAAGTTAAGCGACACACAAAACTCACCGTTACGCCTTTCCGCCAACTGAGGAACGTGGGGAAGAATAGAGTGATCGAGGATAACCGGATACCAGTCGTCAATCCATTTCATGCGTTAGCGTTTGGCATCTTTCCCCATTCTAATCTTTGGCGGGATGTAATCTACGATATGTAATCTACGGAATGTAATCTACGAGTGTGTCCTCGGGCCACACGATTAGGTGATAGAGGGGCTAACCCGCGATCGCCCCTGACACGCGACTGAGGAAGGTGCTGAGGCGATCGCTCTTGGGATGGGTCAGCGTTTCTCTAGCGTTGCCCTCCTCCTCGATGACGCCTTTATTAAGAAATAGCACCCGATGGGCGACAGCTTTGGCAAACTCCATTTCATGGGTGACCACCACCATCGTCATGCCTTCATCGGCAAGCTGTTTCATTACCATCAGCACTTCGCCTACAAGTTCTGGGTCGAGGGCACTGGTCGGCTCGTCAAACAAGATGACTTCTGGGTTCATGCAGAGAGAACGGGCGATCGCCACTCGCTGCTTTTGCCCGCCAGAGAGCTGTTCGGGGTAGGCATGAGCCTTTTCGAGCAGTCCGACTTTATCAAGATAGCTGCGGGCTTGACGGCCCGCTTCTTTCTCCGAGAGCTTCAGCACCTTGCGCGGGGCCAGGGTCAGGTTTTGCAACACAGACTGATGGGGAAACAGATTGAACTGTTGAAACACCATGCCCACCTTTGCCCGCAGCCGACGCAGCTGATCAATCGAAAGATTGGGCTGAGACAGATCGATGCCATTGACCACCAGTTGCCCCCCGTTAATCCGCTCCAGCCGATTAAAACAGCGCAATAGGGTGCTTTTGCCACATCCAGACGGGCCAATAATAGCAACGACTTCGCCATGGGCGATGTGCCCAGTCATGCCCCTAAGCACCTCTAGTGAGCCAAAACGTTTCTCTAAGCCTTGAAAAACAATGGGATCGTCCATGGACAGGTAATACAATACATAACGGTGTTTACCAGCTTGCCGATTGATGCCACCCTAAGATGTAATCAATCGCACAAATCCTCAGCATCCCTCGACTTAAAGTGGGTAGCAGACTTTTGTTAACGTCGATACAAACGACAAATAACCCTAGCTCAAATGACCGCTAGACCACAGGAGAGAGACACCCAAGATGATAAATTTCACGCGACGACGATTGTTAGGGAACGTTGCTTTGGGGCTTTGCTCCGCATTTGTCATTGCGGCCTGTGATGGAGGCCCATCCGACACCGCCGACACGACCGACACAGGCGAAGCGACTGATACAGCAGAAGAAGCCATTAGCTCGCTGGTGGTCGCCACAGAACCTGCCTTTCCACCCTTTGAGTTTCAGGCCGAAAGCGGCGGCGGCTTTGACGGCTTCGATATTGACCTGATGAATGCCATCGGAGCAGCCGCTGGCTTTGAGGTCGAGTTTGAGAGTCTGCCCTTTGACGGCATTATTCCGGCGCTCCAGGCAGGCACCGTCGGGGCGGCCATCAGCGCCATGACAATTACCGAAGAGCGAGAAGAAACCGTCGATTTTTCTCGGCCTTACTTTAAGGCAGGGTTGGCGATCGCCGTTGCCGAAGACAACACAGACATAACCTCGCTCGAAGACCTGCAAGGAAGAACCATCGCCGTGCAAATCGGCACCACGGGGGCTGACCTCGCAGGCAGCGTTGAGGGAGCCACCGTCAGCACCTTTGACTCAGCACCCTTGGCTCTGCAAGAGTTAGCCAATGGCAATGCTGACGCCGTTATCAACGATGCGCCCGTCACTCTAGACGCCATCAACAGCGGCAACATTAGCGGCGTCAAAGTGGTGGGTGAACTCGTCACCGAAGAGTTTTATGGCATTGCGATGCCCTCTGAATCGCCCAATGTAGACCTCGTCAATCAGGGGTTAGCAACCATCATTGAAGACGGCACCTATGCCGAAATTTATCAGGAGTGGTTTGGCGCTGAGCCCCCCGAACTGCCCGAAGAGGTCTCCTTCTAGTAAACCTATCGAGTTGCCGCTGTGTCTACATCTTTTGAGGTCATTTCTGAGGCGCTGCCCACCTTGCTGCAAGGGGCAGGCGTGACGCTGCGTCTCACCTCAATTTCTGCTGTTTTTGGGCTAGTTGGCGGCACGCTGGTTAGCCTCATGCGTCTCTCGCCCGCTGCTTCCTTGAGGCTGATATCTCGGATATATGTCGATTTTGTCCGGGGCACTCCCCTCCTTGTCCAAATTTTGCTGGTTTACTTTGGCGTTCCAGCACTGGTGCAGAGCTTTGACATGCAGTTTTCGTTTGATCGATTTGTTGCGGCGACACTGGCACTCAGCCTCAATGCGGCAGCTTATCTATCAGAAATCATGCGGGCAGGCATTCAATCGATTGAGGTCGGGCAGCGGGAGGCATCAGAATCACTGGGTCTAGGGCCGTTGCAAACCATGCGATATATCATCTTGCCCCAGGCGTTTCGTCGCATGATTCCGCCGCTGGGCAATGAGTTTATTATCTTGCTCAAAGATACGAGCCTAGTCGCCATCATTGGCTATGAGGAGCTGCTGCGCCGAGGGCAGCTCGTGGTTGCCAACAACTATAAGGCGTTTCAGATCTATATCACGGTGGCTGTGATCTATCTGGTGCTAACTCTGGCTTCTTCTCAGGTGGTGAGCTGGCTAGAGTGGTGGATGAACCCGGTTGGGCGGGTAGGGCGATCGCGCTCTACTCAAACAGAAACGTCATCAAACTAGATTTAGATCTGTTTTGACTAAGTCATTGCTCAACTAAATAGGCACTGAATCGGCGTTTTCTATTTTTCACAAACTCCCCCTAGTTCTAAACCTATTTCGTACGGCACGTTGACGCTTGCACCAGTATCCAGAAAACCATACTTTCTACAGAATGCCAGCAATTCTCATTATGGTTACGCCCCAACGCCCGCAAATAAATTGCGGGCTACAGACGATCAAGTCCCTTCGGGACTGATAGCCGACAGATCTTAGCCCCAACGGGGCTTTCACTCATTAGCCCGCAATTTATTCGCGGGCGAGTCGGAAGCGTAGTCATATAGCCCATTCGCCAAACTGAGAATTGCTGACAGAATGCCCTCTGTACGTCAGCATTAGAAGACATGATGACTTGTTTTTTTCGCCGCTACATCCAGATTTATCGCCATCTGCGGCGATCGCACAGATGGATATTTTGGTGGACGGCGTGGGGAAGTGGGCTGCTCATGTCAGGGTTTTTAGGCTGTTCTTCAGTCAACTCGCTGCCTCTGACCGTAGATATGACAGAATCTCCGGCTCAGATGGAGTCGTCTGACGCCTTTCGAGCATTAGTAGGCGCAGACGTTGTGTATTTGGGAGAGCAGCACGATAGCGCTGCTGATCATGCCACTCAGCTCGACATCATTACAGCACTGTATGCAGAAAACTCGGATGTGGCGATCGCCCTAGAGATGGTTCAACGCCCCTTTCAGCCCGCTCTTGATGCCTATTTAGCAGGAGAGCTTGACGAGGCTGAGTTAATTATCGAGAGTGAGTACGATCAGCGCTGGGGATTTCCTTGGGAGTTTTACGCCCCTATTTTGCGGTTTGCCCAGGCTCATCAGCTTCCTGTCGTTGCCTTAAATGCGCCCAGTGAGATCTCGCGCAAGGTAGCACGACAAGGGCTAGACAGTTTGGAAGGAGAAGACTTTCGCTATATTCTTCCGATATCGGAGATTGACACTCAAAACGAGGCATATCAAGAACTTGTGCGATCGCCCTTCAGCGCCCACAGTAGTCATGGCACATTCAACTTTGAGAATTTTTTTGCGGCTCAGGTACTCTGGGATGAAACGATGGCGATGACCGTGGCAGAGTTTCGGCAAGCTAACCCTGAGACTCAAGTCATTGTCTTGGCAGGGCAGGGCCATGTCGTCTACGGGTATGGCATTCCTGATCGAGTCGCCCGACGACTGGGTGACGAGTTAGAGCAGCAGATTGTGCTTCTTAATCCGCCTCCTACGCTGGAGCCAGAAGACGCTGAGGGCCAGCCAATTGCGGATGTGTTTTGGTATAACCTGCCCAATCCATGATAATTCTTATATATACATAAAATTTGTATGCATGAGATTTTGTATGGATAGGGATTTTGTGTAGATAGGAGCGTTATGCCAACGGTTTCCCGATATTTAACTCTTAGCCGAAGGGTTGGAAGCCTGCATCAGTGGCGATCGCTCAACTTTCCAATTCTATACCTGTAATGTTTCTTGAAGTCAGTTCCTTAGAATCAAGAATGTATAGGCGATTTTGATCCGCGATCGCCAATCGAATCAGAAAGAATTAGATTGCTTTCTTCATCGCTCGATAGCATACCAAATATTTTTTTGTTAATTCGCTCATCCGTTCAGCAATTCTCATTATGGTTACGCTACAACACCCGCAAATAAATTGCGGGCTACAAATGATCAAGTCCCTTCGGGACTGATAGCTGACGGATCTTAGCCCCAACGGGGCTTTCACTGATTAGCCCGCAATTTATTCGCGGGCGGGTCGGAAGCGTAGCCAGATAGCCAACTCGCCAAACTGAGAATTGCTGTCATCCGTTGATGGGCATAGACACAACATGAGTTTTATGCCTTGCTGAGCAGATCTTGTGCTGTTGCCCGCAGTCGCTGCTGATTGAGCAGAGCCTGCCTAAACGGTTTGCGGTGAGGCTGGCGCATTCGAGCCATTTGATAGGTGCTGAGCCGATCGCGCTGGCGGCGAGCTGATTCAGCAATGCCCAGTTCTTCCAGAATTTCGAGGGCAGCCAATTCTCCGGTTTCGCAGGCTCCTTCCATATATCCGGCATATTCCCAAGAGCAGTGTTCACCGATGAAAAAGAGGTTGCCCAGCCGCTCTGCCGGGGCATTGTAGAGCCGAGTCCATTGTCCGACTTTGTAGCAACTGTAAGACCCCTTGCTAAACGGATCGCCGATCCACGAGCTGCGGATAGCTTGCCCTTCATAATGAGTGTCAGCGACTCCAGGAAAAATCTGGTCAAACTGAGAAACAAACGCCTGTGCAGATGCTCTAGCAGAAGAGTTTTCTACTGCTAAGCCAGCCTGACCGCCCGTATAGTTGGTGATGAGGCTAGCGGGGGTTGATGCATAGGTCGCCTGACTTGTCTCCCATGAATTTTGAAATCCTGTATCTGACAAGATGGCTGCGGTTGAGTTGTAGCGCTTGGCCCAGGGGCGATCGCCATAGGCCGTAATGAGTTTTGTGTTGGTCGCATTTGACAGCGTGGCGATCGCCATCCGCTTTGCCTCAGGCAGCTCCATAATCATCGCCACATCTCTGAGTGCCGTAAACGGCAACGCCAAAATCACCCGCTCATAGGTGCGGTCTGTGACGCGCCCATCTGAGCGCAGAGTGACTTGATAGCGTCCGTCTGATTGTTCGCGCAGGGCTTCTAGCACCGTCCCTGTCGAGATCGATGAACTGAGCAGCTCGGCCAGCTTTTGCGGAACCTGATCGTTGACGACTTCGATATGATAGCGCTCGTCGCTGGTGCCGTAGAGGCTAAACTCTCCCGATTCTGGACCGATATACCAGAGAAGATTGAGGCATGACTGTTCGTCTGGTTCAAGCCCGTACTCAGTGGTATAGGCGACATTGATGATGTCGCGAATCAGTTGACTGCTAGGGAAACGGTCGAGATA
>JBARXP010000460.1:0-1840 GCA_049647405.1 Elainellaceae cyanobacterium
CTGCCGCACGCTTCATCTCAGTTTTATAGGGACTGGCGATCGCATCTTGACGAGCAAGACGAGCTTGCACTGTTTCTATCAGCTCTGCACTCGTAAACGGTTTCGTCAGATAGTCGTCGGCTCCCAGGTTCATCCCTTGTCTTACATCTGACTTATCGACCTTGGCACTCAAAAAAATGAATGGAGTAAAGGCTGTCTTTGCTTCGAGACGCAGAGCCTCAAGCACTTGATACCCATCCAATTGAGGCATCATAATGTCGCAAATGATTAAATCAGGGACGTATTGCTTTGCCATTTTAATGCCCTCTGCACCATCGCCCGCATCAATGACCTGCATGCCCTGATGCTTCAGAATCTTCGCAATATTATTCCGAATGCCTTTCTCATCTTCAATTACGAGAACTGTTTTCATGGCTTATGCGCTAAATCGCGAGGGTTGACAGTGCATAGAACAGATTGATTGAACGCGGTGATAGTTTAGTAAATTAGCTTAAGTGCCCTGACACAATTAAAACTCCGAAATCTTGTGCCGCTTGCATAGCGGACGGCGTAACGTTCAAGAGTTTTATATTGAGTAGTGTCCATCTACTAACTCGTTGCATATATCTACTTATTTACTCTGTTCATATCAAACAATGTTGAGTCAGGGTTCATCGGCCCGTTAAATTGAGAAGCAGAAATTCAGTCTTTTGAATCAAGATAGAGAACTACGGCAGTAACGACTACAGCCACTAGATTAGATAAGGGAAAATAGCTCCAGCCAGCAGCATTAGGACGGGGGTAAAAAATCAATGAGTCGGTTTACCGGGTTTCCCTTATTGAAGCATTTCAGTCAAGTCAGGCCGTTTTCTTAGGTTTACTTTTCAAGTATCGACTAAGTTTCTGAATATGTGTTTCAAGGGTGGAGCTTAGACTATCTCTACCGTAGACTGTCTCTGCCGTAGACCTACTCTGCCGTAGACTATTTCACTCACGTCACTCATCTAGTTAGATAGACGTATATCTATCGTTCTCAGTGAAGACTACTCTTTGTAATGTGCAAATGAGTGTCATAGCCCGAATAGATGCACATGAGTAGGTAGATGCATAACCTAAAGAACGTGCTGAAGTGCCGGACGAAAATACGGTGAAATGAAGCACCCCCAATAGCGGCTCAAGTCTTTCAGCGATGCCGTAGTAGACAATTTCTAACAGCTTTGAGCAACAACTCTTGTGCCTAGATAAACAGCAGCAAGGAAATAACCATACCACTCAAGACAAACAATAGAGAAAATGTTGGGAACAGAGGGGAAGTCGCTTAAGCTCTTTAAGTTTAATGAAGAAATTGATGATTCACCCTTTATTTTCTGCCCGTTGAAGATGGCGATCGCACGTTTTTATCCCTACACGGAGTGTTCCCTCAGACGATCAAGTAGCTTCGATTTAAGACTCAGCATAATGGCTCAACTTCTGTGATGCCAGCTCATGATGCCAGCTCATGATGCCAGCTTTGTTAAAGATAGATCATGAATGAAGATGCAACGAGGGAAGAGAGTCAAGCCCTAACACCATCATGCTGAACGGCTGCAAAACAAATCAACCGAGTCACGAGGAAACTCTTTAATAATCGACTTAATAATCAACTTTGGGTTCACTTTGGAGCAAGGGTAGTGTAATCGTGATACAGGTGCCTTGCCCAGGGCTGCTCTGCACCTGTATTGTACCCCGATGCAGATCAATACTTTTCTTTACAATTGCCAAGCCCAACCCAGTTCCTGGAATCGCACCAACATTGCTGCCTCGATGGAAAAACCCAAACAGCCTCGCCTGATCGTCTAAAGGAATGCCAATTCCCTCATCT
>JBARXP010000461.1:0-4819 GCA_049647405.1 Elainellaceae cyanobacterium
ATGGTAAACCGTGGCTACCTCGAATTGCACACAATTGCGGGGTAGCTGAGGGACTGAGTTCTGGTTTCTTCTCGCTGTAAAACTACAAAAGGAACCAGAACCTCATGTTTCAATCCCATTCGGGCGCGTTTGCGTCCACTGCTTCGGGCGGCAATTTTCCGTCTCGTTCTCAATCGAGTCCGCACAATGAACCCGTGCGTCACTTGCTCTACGGTTCACCCAAAGCCATTCAGATTGTGATCAAGAATCTTCATCGACTGGGCTATGCCGAGCCAAACGAGTGGAGCCGACCCATGCCCACAGAGCGCCCTGGCGAAATGATGTGCATTCTCACCAAAACCGTTCAGATTGAGTAAGCCCAAATCTCAGGGGATGGGCGCGTGAGTGCTCATCCTTGAGGGGCGTTGGCTTGCCTGGGCGTAGCCCGTATCGCCAACCGCAATAGTCTGACTGTTGATTGATGCTCTATCCCATGAGCAGACGCGCTAAGCTAGATGAGCTTGGCGATCGCCCCTGGTCGCTTTACCCCACTTTGGGGACGTTGAACGTTAGGAACAATCGATGAACGTTGAATTTCGAGAGTGTAACTTTTTCGATGTGTGGATCTGGCTAGAGTTTCCCACGGTGCCATCTGCTGCCGAGCGGCAGTTTATCGAAGAAGTCTTCGACTCGTGGTTTTACATCGGCAAGCTGGGCGGGTTTAATGCTGAGAATCTGCAAGTGCAAGACACAGGGCTAGAGATCAGCTACTTAGAGTATCAAGACGACACCGCCGACGATACGCTCATGTCTCTAATGCACAACATGGGTGAGTTTGAATATGAAGGTCTGTGGGGACGCTGCTGGTTTGACTTGGGCACGTCGGATGCGATCGCCATTGACATTCTTCTCAATACGCTCAAGCAGCTCAGCAAAGAATTCGTCACGATTGAGCGAGTGATCATCGGTGGCGAAAATCCAGATTGGCCTGTGATTCAGAATCCTCAGGCGTCGTTTGTCAGTGAAGACGCACTCATGAATTAATCTCTAGGGAATTGAAAACTGAATCAACCCCATCTTTCCAAAGAACTCGAATGGAACATGCTTCTCAACATATTCGCGCAATCGCCCTGGGTTGGATCAGACAGGGCGATCGCGTTTTACTGGCTGAAGGGTTCGATGAGGTCAAACAATCCCATTTTTATCGAGCCTTAGGTGGCGGCATCGACTTTGGAGAGAGAAGTGTCGATGCACTCAGACGAGAATTTCAAGAAGAACTCGGTGCAGAGCTGCAAAACATCACGCTGCTAGACTGCATCGAAAATATCTTTATGCTAAACGGCAAACCGGGGCATGAAGTCGTTTTTCTCTACCAGTGCGACTTGGTGGATGCGACTTTCTACGATCGCGAAGACATCCAATTTCAAGAAGGTGATACGTGGCACATGGCTCGATGGGTTGAGTGCGATCGCCTCACTTCTGGAGAACTACGGCTTGTGCCGCCAGCCTGCCTTGCTTATCTATAGCGAGATGAATGAGCTAAATTTTCTGAGCAGCCCAATGATGTGGACTGATTTTTAGTGCTTCGCTTACAGACAAAAAGAAGATGCAGAGCTGTTCTGTCGGTTGAACGAGAGCGTATCAAAAGTTGCTCGACGCCTTCACGATGATGGTGGAGAAACTCATCGTGAACAATCGGGAGAACGATTTAAGGTCAAGGCTTATTCTAGGCTGAAGCAAGCTCAACTGATTGAAGCAAGCTCGAATGCAAGCTCGAAACAGTCATGACACAGTGCTAACCCGCAAGACAAATCAATCAAACACGCTAAAATCGCGCTCTACGAATGATTAGAAAGTTTGTAATGCTTGGGGGCGATAGTCAGATGGCTTAATCTGATACTTCACAAGATTGGCGAGTTCTTGCAGTTGGCTAATGGCTTCTGCGCCTTCCAGCTTCATGAGTTCGCGATCATCCCGCATTTCTGTCCAGGTGATGCCGTAGTCAGACACAAGGAAGCGAATGAGATGATTTTCGCCCAGACTTACCATAAAGGAAGCACTGTTCATCTGATCACCACAGGTGTAGCAAGACGCTAAGTACCCGCGCCCTTCAAGAACGGTTGCAAGTGCTTGCAGGTTCATGACCAAATCTTTGACAAACCGTCGATGCTGTTCAGCAAGTCTAGAAAACATACTCCATTCTCCTTTGATGAATACTATTGTAAAGCTTTTTAAGATTCGCTTAATCTCTTATTTATGCCCTTTCATGCTCGATTCATTAGCAGAAGATATCATTCCGGATCACTCACGATTAACTTAACCGTACTCAACTTAACTCTGAGTCAGGGTTTCCGTCACTAATGAGTGAATGTATGGGTGAGTGACAAACACCATAACTTTTTACCTATAGCTCTTGACAATATAGACCGCTCTTTTCTATTGATGATATTTAGTCAATGACTCCATCCTATCGGCTGGTGTTGATCAAGATTCTAAGCTACAGCCCTTGCGGCAAAGGACTCGGAGCGACTATCGCATCGTTTAGAGAAGTCACAGATAGTTCGCTCGCCTGTTTCTCTGACTTAGACTATACAAACCCCTACCCTCGCGAAGTATTAGCTATAACACTATTTAAATTGGCAGTTAAATTGGCAGTTAAGTTGCCAGTTAAATTAGCAGTTAAATTGCCAGTGCGTTGAGGATTCGGCGCAACGTCCACAACCTTCGATGTGTGGCGATAATGCGGGGCGATAATGCGGGGCGATCGCCAAAAAAAGACCCTCCATGTTGATGAAGAGTCTTATGGGTGAAAAGTTTCACCTTAGGATCTAAAAAGTTTGGCTTGGGTTGAGTTTCGGTTGGGATAATATGCAGCCTAATTTGTAATTTGCCACAACCCTAGGCTTGGCCCAATAAACCGAACCGTCACCCAAGCGGCGACAAGGAGGCCAATGCCAACCCACGCCCCGCGAGAGCTAAGCTTCACAAAATCTTGTGCTTGAGATTTTTTAATGGGCAACCAAGGAAGAATGTTGGATTCTTTACCGTACTGGTCCCCTAAGATATCTTTTCGGCGCTTTGCGTCACCCATAGTCAAATTCAAGTAGATAAGTTGTCAGGATGTTGTCAGGATATTGAATCGTCAGGATGCTGAGGCTATCCTAGGTCGATAATACTATCACCTCGCCAGCATCTGCCGCTGTCAAGCAAAGTCTGAAAGAATTCTACGCAAACAGCTCAGCATCGACGTAGTTAATGCGCGCATGGGGGCTCAGCGCCGAGAGAATTTGCTGACCATAGCTGCGGTGGTTGACCCGATTGTCGAGCAACGCGACAACGCCTTTTGACTCACGAATGGGGGCGATCGCGCGATGTAGCTCGTTGAGGGTAGCGGGCAACAGATAGAGCTGGAACCAGTTTTGGCGCAGTCGTTTGTAGTAGGCGACCCGTCCGGCGACGAGAGGATGCTCTAGGGATGGGATGGGCAATGTGGCGATCGCCAATAACCGAGGGGCGGGCAAAACAGCCTGATGCTGCTGCCAAAACTCCCATCCCGTCACCAAAATGGCGTTTTCGTCTAAACAGGTTTTTTCAACCTGAACCCGTGAGCCAAATTCAGCCGCGAGTTGGGCTGCTGTTTGTCGCTTGAGCGGGGTGTCTCCGACCAGTACAACAGTCAGCCCCTGGACTGTCGCGCTAGCCCCCAGCAAAACCCGCAGCTCATTCATCAGTGCCCGCTGAAACTGAGGAGTATTGGGCATGGGCATCCGTTCGGGGAGATAAAGCTGAATCAACTCATTTTGGCGATCGGGCGAAAACTTGAGACAGGTCAAATCTTGCAGCCCCAAGCGTTGCCGAAATGTTGTCGCTTCAGTTTCTAGATCTAACAATCCGCCAATCAGGACAATCGGCTGATTGTCCCAAATGGGCTGCAAAACAGGAGCCACATCGATTGGGCTGCAATGAAGAGAAAACTGACCTTGCTGGCGATTGACGGTCGTCCAGATGAGCTGGTGCGATCGCTGCATCTGCGCCAAAAACTGATTCCACGCCTCCGTTAAACAGGGCCTGCCCGTTATCTCACCCAGGTCGTTGCTCCCTGGCTGAGCCGCAAGATCTCTATCCAGACCCTGATGCTGGGGCTCAACCTCACTGAGGTGCTGGTCAAGCTGAATCAGCACGTCTTGCTCTGGCTGCTCAATCAAATGGCACTCGTAGGGATTTACCGGATGCTGAAACACCGAGCGAGTCAACCGAATGCGCACATCTCGAATGGCCTCGCGATGGTTAGGACAGGCCAGCATCAGATGTTCCCAGTCAATAGGCCGAAAGGCAACCGTGAGCTGCTCACGGGCATAGGCTTCTAAATCATCAGCCCCATCGATCACTGTCAACACATCGTTAGGAATCGAGCCATCATCCCTTAACCGATGAGCCAGCCAATTTTGAGGAGACGTTAGCCAGATCCCCTGATAGTGATCCCCAGGCCAGCGATCGCCCATCTGAATGGACTTCGGCGTCGAAATCCACTGCTGCAAGCGCGGAATCTCTACCATCAGCAGTCGCTGCCGCAGCGAGTCAGGCACCACCAACACCACGGGTTTTGGCCACATTAAAGCGGGCATCAGGTAACTCAGCCGATATCGCCCAAAGTAGCCAGACGGAGTCCCAGCTTGAATCAACGCACTACGATTCATCCGCAGCGCCCGCGCAACCAACCGAGCCATCGTCAGATGGTGGGGCCAATAGGGTTCGCCTTGCTCTTTGAGAAAGGCGCGTAGTCGTTGGTGGACTTCGACTTCAATCACAGATGTTTATCCAAGAAACAATGTCTCTATCC
>JBARXP010000462.1:0-10312 GCA_049647405.1 Elainellaceae cyanobacterium
GGCAACCGAAAACAGGTCGATGAGTCAAACACAACCCCCAATTTTGCCTGTCGGTTCCAAATCACAAAATCAGCAATCAGCTCTGCGTTACCTTTTCCTGTTTCTCCACCCGTAGGCGACATAATCACAAGTTCTCCAGTCGGAGTGCGCTCAAATTTCACGTCAGGATTGGCCTGACACAGTTGCTCAAACTGCTCCGTGTTGAGAGTGATGAGGGGGCTGAGATCGATGGTATAAGCGCTCATGGTAAATCCTCGACGCTAGATCCAGAATATCTGAGTTGTTGAGAACTGCGGTGATGTGGAGGTAAGGTGGGCATTGACCTGCTTGAGCGTAGCCCATATCGCCCCCATACAAATATCCCAGTGCAACCCACTACAATAAAACCAACGGTTCGCCTTGGGGCATAGACGCCATGATTTCAACCAAACTATCCCTAGCAGACTACTTTGAGGTAACAGCTGAGGTATCACCCGATGAATCGGAAAAACGCTGTGAGTTCGTTGATGGGGAAATAATTGAAATGCCCCCTGAAAGTTCTCAAAATGCTGTGATTGCAATATTTCTCATCGTGCAGTTTGCCAAAATTGTGCCGTTTTATTGGGTGCGAAACAACACAGAAATTGTGGTTGCAGGTCGAGTACGCATCCCCGATTTAGTGGTGCTTGGCGAGGAACTAGCTGTTGCCCTCAATCGGAAGCCTCGCAACACTATTACCCCAGAAATGCCCGCACCGTTGGCGGTGGTAGAGGTGGTGTCGCCTGGAAAGGTCAACGAAGATCGCGATTATCGCTACAAGCGGTCTGAATACGCGGCACGGGGAATTCCTGAATATTGGATCGTTGACCCTGGAAAAGCGAAGGTGTCGGTTCTCACTCTGATTGATGGATGGTATGAGGTAGAGGAGTTTGAGGGCGATGAGGTGGTGAAGTCGCCACAGTTTTTAGAGATAAGCCTCACGGCATCTCAAACGTTGAATCCTGAAGGAGTAGGTTGATCCACTACAGATGACACAAAAAAGACATTAAGGTATGGCGCAACCAAAAAATCGTAAAAATTTGTTTACTTACGTAGCAAAAACACTTAAATAATTACAGCTTCCTGAATTCCGTTTATTGCGATTCTCGCAAGGGTACTCTAGAGACAACTCAAATTTACAGGGATATCTGTCATGGTAGCTTTAGCCGATGATAAGCTCAACGTCTTACTCTCTAAAATTGCTGGGCAAGACATTGATATTGCAGATGTCACAGCTTTAGAATTATTCATGGCAAACCTCACAAACCTCCTCATTGGGGTTGCCGATATTGACGGTGAAATTACGACAGACGAGAAGCAACATCTTCAGCTATCTCTCAACCGCCTGAGTCTACTAGATGGAAAAATTGCCCAACTTACGAAGCTGATGATTCGCGGCATCCGTCAGCAACGAATTTATAGAAGCTTACAGAACTTTCAAACTCTGGCATCTCCACTCAACAAGCACCAACGACTCTTGCTCATTGGGTTGGGATACGAAATGTCTGCAGCAGATGGCAGTGTTGCAGTTAAGGAACTAGCTTATCTTCAACGTATCGCACAAGCTTTGGAGATCGAAGCTTCACATATACAAGTTTTTGAAGCCTGTCTTGCCGGCAGAGGCGACCCAAGTCCAAAAACTGTTCAAGAGGTAGCTTATCTTCTCGATCCTGTCCGCTTTCATGACTTGGATGTCGTATTTACAGAGGCTGCGAATACTCTCCTCAAATTTCTCCCTATTTCTTCAGAGTTCACTTTGTCTAATGCACCGACGAAAGTTTCATTCAAGTCAAAATCGTCTGTTAAAAATTACACTGAATTGGAAAAATTCAAGCAAGCACACAGTCAGTTAAATCAAATCTACGAAAATATTTATCAGACGGCTGAGCAGTGCTTGAAGAAGGAAGCTATTTCCGAGTCAGTATTGACTAATTTGGATGAAGCCTGGAAACGACTTCAGTCGCAGAAGTTCCGTATCGCTGTCGTTGGTGAGTTTAGTCAAGGCAAGTCTACATTTTTGAATGCTTTGCTAGGCGAAAAAATTCAACCTGCGAGAGTTACTCCGTGTAGTGGAACAATAACAGTCCTGAGATACGGCGATCGCCAACGAGTTGTTTGTCGCTATAAAAACGGACAAGAAGAAGAAATTCCCGTCGAACAGTATCAGGAAAAAGCTGCCCTATCTGAAGATGTTGCTCATGGCTACGAAGAAGCTGCTGCTGCTCTTTCTGATAATTTGATTGAGGAAATTATCTTTGAGCACCCAGGACTTGACCTATGCAAGAACGGAGTAGAAATTGTCGATTCTCCTGGTTTGAACGAACACGCTGATCGAACGCAGATTACCCAAAATCTGCTAAAAGGAACTGATGTAGTTTTATTCTTGGCTAGTGCTCAGAAACTATTCCCTGAGAAGGAGAGGAAGTTTCTGTCTGACGAGCTCCGAAAAGAGATGCGTATTGCTAAGCACGAAGCAAAGGAGACAGTTTATAGAACTGAGAATGAACCAGCAGATAACCTGTTTGTTCTAGTAAACTTCATGGACATGATGGAGGAAGAGAGCGAGCGCCAAAGTGTCATAAAGCGTTCCAATCAAATTCTTCTAGCTGGAAATTCGCCTATTCTAGCTGGAGAAGATCGGATTCACTATATCTCTGCCAAGTTTACTCTTAAAGCTGTATTACAAGGCAAGGAGAATGAGTACACTCACTCATTTCGTCGGTTTGTTCAAGCTTTGGAACGTTTTTTGACCACAGAGCGCGGAAATATCGAACTTCGTAATTCGGCTATTAGTCTTGTCGATATCATAGACCATCGCTTAATACCGGAACTTGAGAGAACTAGAGGTGTTCAGACTAACGAAATTCAAATTTCAGATCTTGCAACACAAAGTATTTCAGAGGGCATCGATCAAGCAAAGAAGCAAATTCGAGGAATTAAAACAACAACAAGCCGATTGATTCGGATAGTGCAAGGTGAATCTGACCAGTCATTGCGACAGTGGTCTAGACAAACTAAAAATAGAGTTCAGAGTCAACGTGTGAGTTGGAGCTATGGAAACTCTCGAGATCGAGATGCCATTGCTCGACATTTTGCAGCGTTATACCAATCAACTATTGCGGACGAGTTAGATGCTTGGACGCAGCAAACCTTGTCTCCCCTACTTCAGCAGAGCCTGAGTGAGTTAGATGAAGATATTGCAGCCGCATTTCAGGCATTAGAACTTCGGCTCCGAAATATAGATGGGCAAACAGGCTCTAACCTTAGTCGTCGCTCCAGCCGCTCAAATGCTTCGATACAAGCTGACTTGCCAGAGTTCTCTGAATTAGGAAAAGCATCAGAAAACTGGCAGGATAAAATTTATGGTGTTGCTGCAATCGGCCAAGTCGGTGCGGTATTGGTAGGACTAGGAACAGTCTTGACAGGTGGAATCTTACCATCTGCGGTTGCTGCGATTGGAGTGGGGAGTAAAATCTTAGGGGGTCTGTTCGGTAAAGATCTAGAGACGATTCAGGCTGAAGTTAGAGAACAGATACTCCAACAAGGAAATGAGCAATTCTTCAATTCGAATTCAACAATTCAGACAAAAATCGACCAACGTATTCAAGAAATTTTCAATGATCGAAAAGAGTTAGTGCAAAAACAAATAGGTGAAGCAATTGATTCGGCTAAACTAATGCTCGATCAGTATGAGAAGACTAACTCTACACCGCAAGCTGAGAAGCAAGAATTTATTCACTGGATTGATCAAACTCTTGAGTCATTAACCCAACAGCGACAGGCAACTCAGGGATTTATAGGAGATGGTTCGTCTGCCGCCCATATCGCCGAGAGCCGCACTGAAGAAGAAATAGCACCGTCAATGCAAGTCACAAATACTGCTGACTCTCAAGTCGGACGAAACTCAACTGAGGAGACTGAAAACAGTCTTGATGAACAACAAAAAACAGTTGTCCCATGTCCACAATGCAGTCAAAAACTCCGAGTTCCAACTAATCGCGGCCATTTACACCTAACATGTCCAAAATGCGACTTCAACTGGGATTGGTAACGGTGTTTTTGCATGAAGAGCATCGTTTGGTCTACAAAATCACTGAGACTGACATCATCATCGTGAGCTGTCGATTTCACTATAAAAGCTAAGAAACAGGATAATCGTCCATCTCCAATATCTGCGGATTCCCTACTCTTCTAGATTAAGAAAATAGAGCGCGATGAATAGACGAAAGCGACACGGAATAGACCTTGGCAGGCCAATCGCCCCTTCCCATCAATCCCAAAGCCAACTCAGACTGAGAATAAGTCCAGGCAAAACCGGATCGCCCGATAGAGAATCCGGCGCATTCAACACCTCCACGGCTTGACCTGGACGATAAATTTCTGCCTGCTTGTCTTCAGGATTGAGCAACCAGCCCAGTTTTGCACCGCTGTCCAGATATTCTTGCATTTTTGCCTGGGTGCGCGACAGCACATCGCTGGGCGACAGCAACTCCAGCACAAAATCTGGGCAAATGGGCGGAAATCGGCGCTGCTGTTCAGAGGTGAGGGCATCCCATCGAGACTGCTCAATCCAGGAAATATCGGGCGATCGCTCTCCCCCTCTTGGCAGCCGAAAACAGGTCGATGAGTCGAACAGAACACCGAGTTTGGCCTGACGATTCCAGAGAACAAAGTCCCCAGCCAATTCAATATTGCGGTTTCCTGTTTCTCCGCCTGTGGGTGACATAATCACAAGTTCTCCAGTCGGAGTGCGCTCAAATTTCACATCAGGATTGGCCTGACACAGTTGCTCAAACTGGTCAAAAGTAAGGGTAGTGATAGGGCTGAGGTCGATGGTGTAAGCGCTCATGGTAAGTCCCTCTACGCTAAATCTAGAATATCTGAGTTTTCATAAACTGCGGCGATGGGTGGAGAGCATAGACGCCATGCTCTCCACCCATCACTCCCTTGGACTATCTCTAGTCATGAATATCCTCTCTAGTCGCGAATATCTCTAGTTATGAAGTCCATTTAGAACCCTGCCATCACGTTAGACAATAGAGAAGTAGCATCAATTTTCTTGGACTCAATAGGTAGCCATAATTAAACGATGCTATCTGAGTGTGCGCCCCTCAGCGGGGAGCGCACACCGTCCGTTTTAGTTTTGACCTCATACCGATTCAGTCTGAACTGTCAGGAATTTTCTCAATTTAGAAATATGATTTCAGCGACTCCTTCTTCCACCTCTTCAGTCAATACCCACTATCGTCGCCAGCTCGCGCCTCTAGATATGCCAGAGCGACTGCTGTTGGGGCCAGGGCCGTCTAATTCCAATCCTGCTGTGGTGGCAGCAATGAATCACCAGCCCATTGGGCACTTAGACCCAGCCTATCTCGCACTAATGGATGAAGTGCAAGACCTCTTGCGCTACGTTTGGCAGACCTCAAATGAGCTGACCTTTCCGGTCAGTGGTACAGGGTCGGCAGCGATGGAAGCGACCCTAGCCAACGTTGTAGAACCGGGCGATCGCGTCTTGGTTGGCGTCATGGGATATTTTGGCCATCGTCTGGCTGATATGGCTCAGCGCTATCAAGCCGATGTCAAAACCATTCAAAAGCCGTGGGGAGAGGTCTTTTCCCTATCAGAATTACGTGCTGCAATTGAAGAGCATCGTCCTGCCGTATTGGCACTCGTCCATGCAGAAACATCGACCGGAGCCTGCCAGCCGTTAGATGGCGTTGGGGATCTGTGTCGAGAATATGACTGCTTGCTGATCACCGACATGGTCACCAGTCTCGGAGGGGTGCCGATTTTTCTCGATGATTGGAACATCGATCTCGCCTATAGCTGTAGCCAAAAAGGGCTGAGCTGCCCTCCCGGCAGTTCTCCGTTCACGATGGGAGAGCGTGCTGTAGAAAAGCTGATGCGCCGCCAAAATAAGGTGGCCAACTGGTATCTCGATATGGCGCTGCTGAGACAATATTGGGGCAGCGATCGCAAATATCATCACACCGCTCCCATTAACATGACCTATGCGTTTCGCGAGGGTGTGCGGCTCGTGGCGGAAGAGGGCATCGAACAATCGTGGGCACGGCATCAAAACACGGCCCAATATCTCTGGGCTGAGCTAGCAAAGCTGGGATTAGAGTGCCATGTGGCTCAAGACCATCGGCTCGCTCCCTTGACGACCGTGCGCGTGCCTGCGGGTGTAGAGGCCAAAGCCGTCACCCAATCAATGCTCGCTGATCACAATATCGAAATCGGCAACGGGCTGGGTGAGCTGGCGGGCAAAGTCTGGCGCGTCGGCCTCATGGGGCACAATAGCCAACCCCAAAATGTCGATCGCTTAATTTCAGCGCTTTCACAAGTTTTGCATAAGCAATAGCTTGAAAATCAACGCTTCATCCGCAGCTTCATTAGTGATCCCTGTTTGAAGTGCATTGGCTGGCAAAACAAAACCTGTGAAATTCTGACGCCTTTACGGAATTTACAGGAGACGTTTTGTCAGTCAATCACGCTCTGGTAGGAGCCTAGACTGGCTGTAGACTCAATGAATAGACAAAAAAAACTGGCCATAAAACTATGACCAGCTCGTGATTTTTTGTATACGTTGTGTTTTTCTAAATGGAAAGAAATCCTTTCTTAGCGTTCCCAGTTCGCTAAAAATAGATATCTGCACTTCATGTTCGACGAAGGTGCTTCTTTACTTTCAACAAATATTGTAATAAAGAATACAGATTTTTGTTATAAAACTTTACTCTGATTTTGCTGGGTTGTCATAAAGCCTTCTAATGAGACAATGGGCTGATTGGGCTTGACGAGAACGCAAGGATAGTCTGCTGCGGGGAAATTCTGGCTCCTTCGATGACTCAGATTATCTCTGACGGAGGCATGGGCGAGAGCGTTTGGGGTGAAAAAGTGGCTGCGGCATCTTCACCCTGGAGATATTTTCAACGTTTGAGGAACAAAAATGGCTCTCACTGTCGTCTCTCAGAATAGTATGTCTTAGACTTGTGATTGAGTTCATGGGGCAACCACGGGTGAAAAGCGATCGCCCAGTTGGCTGACAGTCTAAGTGCTGCGACGTGAGAGTTATGATTTTGACCGGGGATAGATCAACATGACTTGGATGAATGGCCTGAATACTAAAGAAATTATGCCGGGGGTACGCCCCACAGGGAGACGAGGTCGTCTGCTGAGAAGAAGCGCGATCGCCACCCTCATGGCTGGTGCAGTCGTCGGCGTTGGTGCGTTTGGAGAAATGTCTGCGATCGCCAACTCGGGCGATCTTTTGGCTCAGACTTCCGCCGATCCGTCGTCTTCGAGTGACGCCGAAGCATCCTCACCTGACACGACGACAAGCACAGCAGATATCAATCGATTCAACTGCCAAGTGCAGGCGGGCGAATATACAGTCATGTACAACCCAGAGAGTCAGCCTGACGCTTATGCCTGGGCATCTCCTGGCGATATGGGCGGCGGCTGGTCTGCCGATCGTCGCTGCACAGAGATTGGTCGTCGCCTCGAAACCTACCGTCCTGATGGGTTGCTAGAACTGAGAACGGGGGTTGAAAACGGATACAACACCGTCTGCGCGACCACCGAGCAAAATCCGACCTGTCGCATCGTGTTCACTGTGCCTGAAGGGCAAGACCCTATAATGACGCGCGATCGCGTTTTCGAAAATTTGGCCGCGGCTAATAGTGGTCAAGAAACCGATGCCGTGAACACCTTTAACAGTGGCGGCAGCTATCAAATTCTAGAGCGAATCGGCTCAGAAATTGGGCTTGATTTGTCGGCGATTACAGGTCGAGGGCGATCGAGGGCGACTCGGGCTGCCAGCATCAATCTGCGTCCTTTCCTCGACCCTGCTGATGGCGGCACCGGAGAATATCTCAGATCGACTCCAGGCTCAGCCCCAGCCCGCTTAAATCCTGGTGACTTCCGCTAGGTTGAGTTGCGATTGGGTTGCGGTTATTGCAGCCTTGCGGGTTAGAAAGATCAGTTAAAGAAAAGAGCAGTTGTGGTCGTCAGTTTATCGACCACAACTGATCCGCCTAGAGGCTATTCCGATGAGTTCAAACGCGAATGGCTCACAATGGTGGTCAATCAGCATGGCTTCCGGGCTATCGAGCGGGTTAAGGCGGTTCATCACACGACAGTGATTACGTAGGTAAAACAGGTCGGTGAATTGTTACCAGATGCTTACGATCCAGAGATGATGCCTGAGGTCGGAGAACTCGATGAGCTGCAACCCTTCGTCGGCTCAAAAAAACAAAACCTGGATTTGGACAGCCGTAACCTATTTTGAGCCGGGGATTCTTGATTAGACTCTCGGCGATCGCAGTTAACCCACCGTTGAAAGTGTCAGCAAGACCGATATGACTTGGGTTGAAGGAGAAAATACACGGCTTAGGCATTAGCTTGCTCAACTGGCCCAAGAGACAACGAATAGACATCGCAATCAGTCGAATCCACTAGAATGACGTTGCAGCCCTGGATTGTCTGAACAGACTCTAACTCCAGGGGAAATCCATATCTTGGAATACGTGTAAACCGTCTATGACCTGGCGTTGGCGCAGATTGCTGTTTGGGGCACGAACCCAGATCTTGGTTTGGTTAGCCGTTCTAATTACCCTTTCGATCAGCGTTTCGGTCATTACCATTCGCGGAATTCTGTCTAATCAGATGTTAGAGCGTGTCCAGCGATCGCTCGACCAAGAACTCGAAGAGATGCAGCGGCTAGTCGATGGCCGCGATCCGCAGACGGGGCAGCTGTTTGGAACCGATATCGCCTCAATTTTTGATGTCTTTCTATCGCGCAACGTTCCAGAAAATGACGAATCACTCATCACCCTTTTGGATGGAGATATATATCAGGCCAGTCCCCCGACGTTGCCAGACATTTTCAACGACCCGGAATTTCTCAACACGTTAGCTCAGCTTGAAACTCCGATAGACAGTCAGACGATCTCTGATTCAGAAACTATCATTTATTCGGCCTACCCGATTCGGCTTGCACCAGATAGTCATGGAGTGTTTGTCGTTGCGTTTTCACTCACCAATCAACAGTTGGACATCGACCGGGCGGTGTGGGTTGTGGCTTGGGTGCTCGGAACGGTGTTTTTGGTCGCGCTATTATTCGCGTGGTGGGCGATCGGACGAGTGTTGTCGCCGTTGGAACTGCTGACCGAAACCGCACGTTCTATTCAAGATGTTGATCAAACTCTGAAGTCTCCTATTCCGGTCAAGGGGGCCGATGAAATTGCCGAGTTGACGGTCACATTTAACAAAATGCTGGATCGGCTCCACGCTTCTTTTGCAACTCAGCGGGAGTTTATCAATGATGCGAGTCATGAGTTTCAAACTCCGATTACGGTCATTCGTGGGCATCTAGAGGTGTTGAGTCAGTCTCTTGACAGTCATGATGAAACGCTGGATTTGGTCAACGATGAACTCAATCGCATGAGTCGGTTGGTGGATGATCTGCTGCTGCTGGCTCGGGCTGAGCGCCCCGATTTTCTGAACCTAGATTTGATTGATGTCAGTCGCCTCACTGATGAACTATTTGCCAAGGCGAAGGCTCTGGCTTCACGAGATTGGCAACTGACCGCAAAAGCGTCGATTCGCATGGTGGGCGATCGCCAACGCATTACTCAAGCTGTGATGAATCTTCTGAAAAATGCTGCTGAACATACGAATGAGGGCGATGTGATCACCCTTAGCTCAAAATTGACGCGTGATACTGTCCGCTTTCGGGTGCGCGATACGGGAACAGGCATTGCGCCTGAAGACCAAGAGCGGATTATGCAGCGCTTTGCCCGTGTCAACACGCCTCGCAGCAAATCTCAAGGGGCGGGGTTGGGGCTATCGATTATCAAGGCGATCGCCGAAGCTCACGGGGGGCACCTGTCTCTCTTAAGCAAACTGGGAGAAGGGAGTACATTTAGTATGACGCTCCCCATTGATCCGCCTCAAGAACTAGACTCCAGATGAATCGCATCCTGATCGCAGAAGATGAACCTCGCATTTCGGCCTTTTTGCAAAAAGGTCTACAAGCCCATGGCTTTGTCACTCAAATTGCCGAAGATGGGCAACAGGCGATCGACTACGCCCACACTGAAACCACCGATCTGTTGATTCTGGACTTGGGTCTACCCAGCAAGCATGGCATTGAGGTGATCGAAGAACTGAGAGGACGGGGCGAACAATTTCCGATCATCGTGCTGACGGTCATTCAGGATGTGCAAGACAAGGTGATGGCGCTAGAAGCCGGAGCCGATGATTATGTCACCAAACCTTTTTCGCTCGAAGA
>JBARXP010000463.1:0-9030 GCA_049647405.1 Elainellaceae cyanobacterium
ATCAGGATTGCCATTTCGAGGATTACCCATAGCTGCTGATCCCAACACTGTAATATCAGCTTATCTCCTGACCATTCACCTCTTGACAATCATCGCTTTTGTTTAACTTGACACCAATGGGCAATGCTATGCCCCTACCCAGGGATTCGGAAATAGATTGGCCTATTTGCCTATGGTACTGGGTTGCACGCCCGCCGTTTTAACCTAAACCCATGGCCTGACGATACTGGGGTTCGAGGCTTGCCAGCGTGGGTGATGCATGTTCCGCCGTGGACAGCCAGTCGCTGCGGGCGAAAAGTTCGGCCTTGAGCGCGTCTACGTCAACGGTTGTGACAGAACCCTTCTCAATTACTCGACGACCTCTGACCCAGGCGCTGTGAACGGCCTGGGTCGGGCGACCCATCACCAGCAGCCCGATGGGATCGGTGCGGGGCAGCATCGATAGGCTCGTGAGATCGTAGAGCACCAAATCGGCCTCTTGGCCTACAGCTAAAGAACCCCGGCGATCGCCCTGTCCTAAGCCTTTTGCGCCCCCCAGAGACGCCATCTGCACCGCCTCGCGAGGCGTAATCCAGTGGCGATATTCAAAATCGGTGGTGTTGTGTAGCAGGGTGCCGATTTTGATGGCTTCTAGTACGTCTTGCCCGTCGTTGCTGGCGGCTCCGTCGCAGCCAAAGGTGACATTCACCCCGGCTTGGCGATATTTGAGCAGGGGAGCAATGCCGCTGCCGAGACGCAGATTGCTGAGCGGATTGTGAACCACGGTAGAACCCGTTTGCGCCATCAGTGCGATGTCGTCGTCATCAAGCCAAACGCAGTGAGCAAAGGAGGCGCGATCGCCCAAAAAGCCTAGCTTGTGCAGATGCGCGACCATGCTGCCCCCATATTTTTCCTGAGCCAAAATTTTCTGCGCTTTTGACTCCAGCAAGTGGCTGTGGCGACAGACCTGATGGCGATCGCTCAGCTCCACGCATCCTTCTAAAAATGAATCGGTACTCAACTGCGCTCCCGTCGGAGCCACCATGATTTCGATGCCGTCTTCAGGGCAATGATGGGTTTTGATGGCGGCTTCGGCAAGTTCTAGTGCTTCTACGGTGCTGAGGTAATGGTCAGCCTCAGCTCTCTTACTTTTGTCAAAACTGCCCAGCGGAATGCTTGCAGGTAAAGGCTCATCATGGAGCAGCGGCCCAATAAAGGCACGAATCCCCACCTCTCGATAGGCACGGACTGCCGCCTCGACCGACTCCATTTCTCGTCCCGGAATCGGTACCAGATGATCGACTACCGTTGTGCCACCAGAAAGTAAGGTTTCTACCGCTGTTCCCAATGCGCTGAGATAGATATGTTCTGGCTCTATCTCCCCAAAATCGCAGAGCACCGCCAACCACAGCTCTAGGGGCAAGGGAGCAATCAGCCCTCGCTGCCACATTTCTGAAGAGTGGGTGTGGGCGTTGACAAATCCGGGCAGTAGCAGCCTGTTGCGGCCATCTACGATCTGTCCGATTTGCGGTAAGTTTTCGCCAATTGCTGTAATGGTTCCGTCTGCAATGTGGACATCACGGCAGGCATACCCTGTGTCTGTCGGAATGAGAACTTGGGCGAGCGTGTAGGAATAGTTCATTTCAAAGCGAAAAAATTAAGAGCCTGAAATTCTTTATGCTGCTGTCGTAGCAAATTAGCTATTTCGAGCTAGAGTGTTGAGCATCTTACCCAGACCATCAGGGTACTCAAAACGCCTTTATTTTTGAAATTCTGCCATGTTTGAGCATATTACGTTGCCTCAAGGGATACTGCCTCCCGTTGCGCCTTATTCTCACGCCGTTCGAGCGGGAGACTTTGTATTCATCACCGGACAGCTGCCCGAAGATCCGCAAACGGGGGAAGTTCAGCGTCTTGCGATCGACGAGCAAACCCGCCAGGTGATGGAAAATCTCAACCTCGTGCTCACCCATGTCGGCACTGGGTTTGACCGGGTTGCGATGGCGCGAATTTTTATCACCGATTTTCGATTCTACGATGAAGTGAACTCGGTGTACGCCTCCTATTTTGAAGGAACCAAGCTGCCAGGGCGCACCACCGTTGGAGTGACTGCACTGGCAGGCCACGGAGATGTGGAAATTGATTTGATTGTCTACTGTGGCGATTAATCAAACTTCCTCGATTCATTGCAGCAATTCTCAGTTTTGCGAATTCGCTATCTGACTACGCTCCCGACTCGCCCGCGAATCAATTGCGGGCTAATGAGTGAAAGCCCCGTTGGGGCTAAGATCTGTCGGCTATCAGTCCCGAAGGGACTTGATCGTCTTTAGCCCGCAATTGATTTGCGGGTGTTGAGGCATAACCATAATGAGAATTGCTGGATTCATTGTCTATCTGTGCTCGCGAATACTGAAGTGATCTAGCGCTCTAGCTTAGGAATTGCAGCAGATACCCTAACCTGTTTCTCATGCAAGTTGAAGACTGAGAGAAGTGATGAGTCGCCCTTTGAAACCCTTAGGAACCCCGCCCAACGCCTGGATGGTCGATGCAGAAACGGCTGACATTAGCCGTCCTGCGCTGCCGTCTCGCCTGGTTAACCTGCCCACCGATACCAAGACCCTCGTTTTAGATTTAGCGAAATCGGTCTTCGTGATTGTGGATATGCAAAACGATTTTTGTCATGCTGATGGCTGGCTGGCTCACATTGGTGTAGATGTGTCTCCTGCGCGGGAGGCGATCGCCCCCATCAAAGCGCTGCTGCCCATTCTCCGAAATGCTAATGTCCCGATTCTTTGGCTCAACTGGGGCAACCGTCCTGATCTGCTCAATATCAGTGCAGGGCTGCGCCATGTCTACAATCCCACGGGAGAGGGCGTCGGCCTCACCGACCCGCTGCCCAAAAATCAGGCTCCAGTGTTAACCAAAAATAGCTGGGCTGCCGCAGTCGTTGAAGAACTAGAGCAGAAGCCTGATGATATCTACGTGGACAAGTACCGCATGAGCGGCTTTTGGGACACGCCCCTCGACAGCATTCTCAAAAACTTGGGCAAAACGACTCTGTTTTTTGGAGGTGTCAATGCCGATCAGTGCGTGCTGACCACGCTTCAAGATGCTAACTTTTTAGGCTACGACTGCATCTTGCTACGAGACTGCACGGCCACCACCTCGCCGGATTATTGCTTTCAGGCGACAGTCTACAACGTTAATCAATGCTTCGGATTTGTGTCTGACTCGTCAAAATGGATGGAGGCGATCGCCCCCAAAGAAGATGGTTGAGACGTTGTCAATGCGACTTAGATCCCCCCTAGCCCCCCTTAAAAAGGGGGGCTAGGGGGGATCTAAGTCCCCCTTGAAAACTGGGGAACTGGAATCAAAGTCCCCCTTTTTAAGGGGGATTTAGGGGGATCAGTACTGTTCCAGCATGTTGTCTAATACTTTTCAAACATCCCCTAACCCCACTCGCCCCGCAAAACTCAACCCTCTATTCATCTAGCAAAACTCAAAACTCAAAACTTAGAACTCAACCCTCAACCCTGACCACACTCCAGCCCCTTCGCTCCTACTCACGAGGTTCCCATGTCAGACAATAGCTGTGTGATCCCGGTGTTCAAAGCGCCCCAAGACTATCAGGCTTACCGCATCAGTCCGAACGATACGAATCGATTGGCGATCATGTTTGATCCCACCATTTCGGATGTGTCGCTGACCTACTGTGTCGAGATCTTTGACGTGGGTGGCAAAACGCCCCCCAACCGTCACCAGGTTGCGGTGGAGATGTTTTTCATCCTCAAGGGCGAAGGCCGCGCCACCTGTGATGGCAAAACGGTGTCGATTCAGGCCGGAGACAGCATTATGGTGCCTCCCCAGGGCGTTCATATTATTGAGAATACGGGCGACACGCGGCTTTATGCCCTGTGTTTAATGGTGCCTAACGAAGACTTTTCAGAGCTGATTCGCAGCGGCATCCCCGTTGAGCTAGATGAGGAAGATTTTCGAGTGCTGCGGCGTTCGGATGTGTTTGTGCCAGCATAAGTGTGCCAGCATGAAGCCCGCATTCGCTTGAGGTGCAGAAATGTTTCCGGTGTTGCCAAAGCAAACCCTGTCGATGACGACCCGTGATGGGGTGCGTCTTGATGCCGATGTCTATCGACCCGATGCAGAGGGCGAATTTCCCGTGTTGCTGATGCGGCAACCCTACGGTCGGGCGATCGCCTCCACCGTCGTCTACGCCCATCCCATCTGGTATGCCGCTCACGGCTACATCGTGGTGATTCAAGACGTGCGCGGGCGAGGCAGTTCGCAAGGCGACTTTCTCCTGTTTGAAGACGAGATTGCCGATGGAGCCGATACGGTCGCCTGGGCGGCGGCACTTCCGGGCAGCAACAGCAGCGTGGGCATGTATGGCTTTTCATATCAGGGCATGACCCAGCTCTATGCCGCCGCCGAACAGCCCGCCGCCCTCAAGACCCTCTGCCCCGCGATGATTGGCTACGACCTCCATGCAGACTGGGCTTACGAGGGTGGCGCGTTTTGCCTCCAAGCGAGCCTGGGGTGGGCAACCCAGCTTGCGGCTGAAACTGCTCGTCGAAAGGGCGATCGCACGGCCTACGAAGCCCTCTACCAAGCAGCTCGAATGGCTCCAGCTTGCGATCCGGTGTCTGGCCGTTCGGAGTTGCTCATGAAGCTGGCTCCCGACTCCTTCTACCATGACTGGACTGCAAATCCCGATCCCCATGCCGATTACTGGCAGCAGCTTTCCCCCAAGACCCATCTTCAGAATGTCGATCTGCCCATGCTCCACATCGGTGGCTGGTACGATACCTACATGCGCGGCACGCTTCGGTTTTATAAAGAAATGGCGGCTCGCAGTCGCCATCTGCAGCATCTTTGGGTCGGGCCGTGGGGGCACATTCCTTGGGGGCGGCGAGTGGGAACCCAAGACTTTGGCCCTGAGGCCAACAGTCCCATCGATGCCTTACAGATTCGCTGGTTTGACCACATGCTCAAAGGCAAACCCAATGGCCTGTCAGGCGAGCCGCCTGTGCGACTGTTTGAGCTAGGCACCAACCAGTGGCGATCGCTCCCTCACTGGACAGAGTCGGCTCCTGTGCGGTATTTTCTCCAATCCAACGGCCTTGCCAGCATCGATCAGCAAGCCGGACGGTTGAGTCCTGATTCTCCCAGCGCAGACGCTGAACTAGAGAACCCGATCCCCGATGTTCTAGTCCACGACCCCTGGCGACCCGTCCCCGCCCTCGGCGGACACAGCACCATTCCCTCTGGCATGGTCGAGCGATCGCTCCTCGACAGTCGTGCTGACGTGCTCACCTACACCTCCGACCCATTGCCCGAAGATTGGAGCTTCGCAGGCGAACTCTCGGTCGAACTCACCTGTAGCACCGACGCGCCCAGCTTCGATCTCTGTGCAGTGCTGTCTTACGTGTGTCCCAGCGGCCAGACCTATCCTCTGACCCAGGGCTATCGCCGCGTTGCTGAATCCCCCATTTCCCCTGAATCCTCGTCCGCATCGGAGTCCTCTCTCCCTGATGCCCCCCAAACCATTCAAATCAATCTCCAACCCGTCTGTGCTCGCATCAAACAAGGCCAGTGCCTACGGCTCAGCCTCAGTGCAGCTTGCTTTCCCGCCTATTCACTGAATTCTGGTACGAGCCAGAGTGGATCTGTTGTGGGCGGTGGCGATCGCCTCCTCGATGCCCGCGTCATCACGATTCAGATTCACAGCAGTGCGGCGCTGCCCTCCTGTCTCAACCTTCCAGAACCGCTTTCAAGTCTGTAATCATCACAAACAATTCGCACACCTCAATCGGATTGAGCCATAATGACCGTGAAAATTCAGAACGTTGGTTTATTCCCATTCGCCCATGAGTAAGTTTTTTGCACCCCCCACTCGACCTCTCCTGCGGAGACTGCCAGTCTCTTTGTCAGCGGCGATCGCTAGCCTCGCCCTCAGCGCATCGGTCGCAACAGCGCAGTCTCTCTACAATCCCATTCCTGTACCCTCTAGTGATGAGGTCAACGATGTCCTCTCCAACCAAGACATTCCTACAGGGTTTGGCGGCTATGCCCGTGACTACACCCTGACCCTAGAGTCTGGCGATTACCTCGTAGTCGATTTGACCTCTGATGACTTCGACACCATCGTCACGATGATTGGCCCCGACGGCTCTACCTTCGGTGAAAATGACGACGGCCCCGATGGCACAACCAACTCCATGCTGTTTGTCCGCATCACCGACGGCGGCCAATACACCGTCCGTGTCACCCCCTACGCCGGACAAGGCGAAGGCCCATTTACCCTAAAAGTGACTCGTCTCCGCCCTATCTAAGCAAACGGCATCTGTTGTTCGCTTTTTGGCTAACGCGCCACCGGGTCATGCGCAACCATGACGCGCAGCGAGACTTGTCAACCTCAGCAAACCTGCCAAGAATAAGCGGCATGAGCTTTTATACTTCGCAGGTTCGCTGTTTGGCATGGGTGCTCAGCGTCGAGAGTAAAAATGAGGCTACCTCAGCTTCGGCAACCAGAATTGGGTGAGCGACAGGCTAAATTGCAAATTTTCTTGCTAAGACGTGTCGTTGTCTGCTAGCTTTATAAAGCGTCAAAAATAACAAGCGCGATCGCCGGGATAGCTCAGTCGGTAGAGCAGAGGACTGAAAATCCTCGTGTCCCCGGTTCAAGTCCGGGTCCTGGCATTCAATTAAATCAAGCGAAAAGCCCTGAAAGCAAAAGCTTCGGGGCTTTCTCTTTTAGATGCTTGACTGAAGGCCGATCATTTTTTGGGTGTTTTTAGAACAAGTTGGGGTAATTATTGGGGTAAGATTGGGGTAAGGATTTTAGTACAAGGGTTTTTATCACTAGAGGTTTTTCCATGTACGCCTCTTCCTTGCCCCGCAAAGCTTCCAAGGGTTCAGTCCAGATCAAGACCTCAAACGGGCGTTTACAGCTTGTCTTCAGCTATCAAGGGAAACGCCGCTATCTTTCGCTGGGTTTTGATGACACGGTTCAAAATCGTAAACTGGCAGAGCTGAAGGCTCGTCAGATAGAACTAGATATCCTTTCCGGTAATTTTGACTCAACGTTACTCAAGTACAAGCCCCAACCGATCGAAGACACGACAGGATTTACCTCAGTTCTTACCCCAACTAAGGCGTCACAACCACCTTTATCTGAACTTTGGGACAAATACACTGAGTTCAAGCGCCCAAGCTTGTCTCCGAGCACCCTAGCTAAGGATTTCAGCAAGGTCTCACGCTGTATCAATCTACGGTTGCCCACACGCTCCTTGGATGATTCGGTCGCGATTCGAGACTGGTTGGTCGCAAACAAAACTCCGAATGCTGTCAAGCGCTATCTCACTCAGTTTTCTGCCTGCTGTGACTGGGCTACGAAGTCACAGTTGATATCTCACAACCCCTTCAAAGGGATGGCAGCAGATATCAAAATTCCTAAGGGAGATATCGAGGAGACAGACATCAATCCCTTCAGCCTCGAAGAACGCGATTCTCCCAGGGAGAGGCTAGCGCCAACGCATTGTTGAGGCATTTAAGCACAATCGCTACTACAAGTTTTACGCCCCGCTCATTGAATTTCTGTTCATGACGGGGTGCAGACCTTCAGAGGCCATTGCTTTGCAGTGGCAACACATTGCGGAAAACTTCAGCACCATCCGATTTGAGCAAGCCGTAGTTGTCTCAGAAGGTGGATTGGTGTGCAAAAAAGGACTTAAAACCCAAAAGAAGCGTAACTTTCCGATCAATAGGCGATTAGCCGTTGTGTTGACTGCCATCAAACCTGAAAAGATTGGCAGCGATACAAAAGTTTTCCCATCGCCGGAAGGGACTTGGATTGACGTCCACAATTTGACAAACCGAGGGTGGCGGTCAGTTCTGTCAAAGCTCGATGGTATTGAATATCGTAAGCTTTACCAGACAAGGCACACCTTCATTACAGCAGCACTTGAAACTGCTATTACAATGCCTGACGGAAGGATTAAAATGCTTGATGCCAAGGATGTTGCGAAACTGGTTGGGACAAGCCCAAAGATGATTTACGAGCACTATGCCGGAAAATCCAAGGAGCTTTTTGTTCCAGAATTTTAACTTTTAGGAACTGTAAACCTTTACTTTGATCTTCCATTAAAGAGGGTGGCATCCGCAGCATAGTTTCTGGATGTCTTTTTTTGACAACTGAGAAGACTTGCTTTGTAGGCTTCAATAGCTCGCATGTGGCTGATTGGATCATTGCGGTTGGAACACCAGTCTTGGATAAGGTCTAAGTTGTATCTTACGCATCGACTGTTGATTCTTACCCAGTGAATCCCCTCAATCCATTCACCGTGAAGTCGATAGCGCTTCAAGGTTTCGCCGCTTAGATCAAGGGCTTCAATAGCTTTTCTCTTGCTGACGAACAACATCATCTTGGGTGTCCTTCATAAAGAATATAATTTTCCCCTTTACTCGTTGACATTGAGAAGAAATCTCCAAAATCTAGGAGTAAAAGTTCTCCAAAGTAACCTGATACTTTTGGGCGCAAGAAACGGAAATAATCACGGTGCCAAGCCGTGAAATCACAGACAAAAAAGGTGAAAAGGGCTCAGTGGTGTAGCAGGCACCAGCAGAGTACTGTTCAGAAGTCATGAGTTTGGTTTGTATGGTTACTCTAGGTCGTAATTATGACCAGGTTGTGAACGATGTCGGCCAATTTCATGACCAGCCGATATGCCCCAACCGTCTCAAATCTTCCACATTGAGGCCATATCTCTTCTCTAGAATCTGCCCATAACAGTCGTTTCTGCTGCATCTAGCCATGTGGTGGAAACGGCTATTTCTAGTAAGAGGTTATATGAATCCTGATTTCAATCTACAGGAGTGGTCGCTATCTGCTTCTGCGATCGCACTCCTGACCCAGGGTAAGCGCAAGAAAAAAGGGTCTGTGACATGCTAGGGGTATCCCATTACTCATTGGTGTCAAGTTAAACAAAAGCGATGATTGTCAAGAGGTGAATGGTCAGGAGATAAGCTGATATTACA
>JBARXP010000464.1:0-1777 GCA_049647405.1 Elainellaceae cyanobacterium
ATCAAACGGGACGAAAGGTGGCTGAAGACTTCAAAGCCACGATGAAGATTGTCTTCGATGACGTCTTGCCACAATGGAACTATACCGCCGTACCAGAAGTACAGGTTATTTAATCCACGTTCCTTAGGGATTTTGGGTCAGGAGACTCGGTAAGGTGAAACGATGAGCGACGAGATCGAGATAGCCGGAATCCAAGTTCCCAGAGCCGACTGGGAGGCGACCCCCGCTAGCATCCAGATGTTAGTGCGGGTTCTGAGTGAGCGGTTGATGGTGCTGGAAGAGAAAGTCAATCAGAGTTCGCAGAATTCATCAAAGCCGCCATCAACAGATGGCTTTGGCAAAGGGATTAAGGCCAAGGGAAAAGGCAAAAAGCCACCGCGAGAGGGGAGTGGGAAAAGCGCCCCCCGCGAAGCCCGAAAGCTCTATCCAGCGGAAGATTGTCGTTTTGTCCATGAGGTCATTCCTCCCGCCTGCGAAGCCTGTGGAGCCAGCTTATCGGGCCAAGATAGCCATCCCCACCGCCATCAAGTTATAGAGCTTCCACCGGTTAAGCCTGAGGTGGTGGAGTATCGATTGCATGGCCTGAGGTGCGAGTGCTGCGACACGGTAACCCGAGCCCCGTTGCCCTCTGGGGTGTCGGCCTTGGGCTATGGTGAGCGCTTGACGGCGATGGTGGCGTTGCTGAGTGGGGCGTACCGGCTGAGCTATCGGCAAGTGTGTGCGGTGATGGACGACCTGTTTGGGGTGCGCCTCTCGCGGGGCGGGGTCGGTCGTCTGCGGCAGGAGGTCAGCGACGCGGTGAGCGCGGCGGTGGAGGACGCCAAAGCGTATGTGCAAGACCAGCCCGTGCTGCATAGTGATGAAACCAGCTATCCGGTTGGTAATCGAGACGGGGGGAATCCCCAACGCACCAAGGGCTGGCTCTGGGTGCTAGTGACGCCGTTGGTGAGTTTTTTCGAGGTGGTGCTCAGTCGGTCACAGGCGACCGCTCAAGCCTTGATTGGTCAAGAGTTTTCAGGGATTGTCACCTCTGACCGCTACAGCGCCTACCGGTGGATTGAGGTGAACCGATGGCAGGTGTGCTGGGCGCATCTAAAGCGCGACTTCACGGCCATGGCGGAACGCAGTGGGGTCTCGCAGGAGATTGGTGAGGCTTTATTGAGGCGGCAACGGCGATTATTTCGCTGGTGGCACCGAGTCCGGGATGGCACCTTGTCCCGGCACGACTTTATCAAGCAGGTCGAACGGTTGCGGGATGGGTTTAAGGCTGAACTCGAAGCGGCGACAGCCCTACCCATCGGCATCGCAGAAAAGACGCCGTTAGCTAAAACCATCCGCACCTGCCAGCAACTCTTACAGGTGGAACCCGCCCTGTGGACGTTTGTTCAGACTCCAGGAGTGGAGCCGACCAACAATGCCGCAGAGCGGGCGTTACGCCCAGCGGTGATCTGGCGGCGTACCAGTTTTGGCTCCCAGTCCAACGGAGGGAGTCGGTTTGTCTCGCGCATGCTGACCGTGGTGACCTCCTTGAAGGCTCAGCACCGAGACGTCTTGGCCTTTCTCAGTCAAACCTGTGCCGCCACTTGGTTGAACCTACCAACGCCTTCGTTGCTTCCTCAATCCGAATCTGAGCAGCATGACGCTCTGGCAACTCACCATCAGCCTATTTCCTCAGCCTGAAAGCTCGTCTGAGGGACGCTTACACTTTTACTTCCCATAAAAGATGATCAAGCGGTAGATATATCCATTGCTCTTCTACTTTTGATGACAGATCCTG
>JBARXP010000465.1:0-2794 GCA_049647405.1 Elainellaceae cyanobacterium
TTAATTTTAGGGTAGACAGAAGTGAGCTTGCATCTGGCATCTGCGACTTTCATCTGCCAATCTACGCCACGCTGAGTGTTGTTGACGTCAGTTGACCAAGCCGCGATTTCATCCCTGAGCGTCTCGATATCGTCAAAGCGTCTACCGTCAACACACTGACGAGTCATCGCACTGAGTTCATTTTCAGCCACGTTGAGCCAACTGCCATGCTTTGGGGTGTAGCAAAACTGGATGCGTCGAACCAACGGCCGGGCTCGTTCGGGCTCAAAGGCTTCGTAGAAAGCTCCCTTTAGACTTCTTCAAGAATAAGCACAGATGGGAGAATGAAAAAGCTCAAGTCACTCGTAGAAATGATGGATCAGAGTTTTTTCAACCGAATGCTGCACCTAGTCAATGCTCGGCCACAACAGGGCAAACGAATGATTGGGTTAGGCTCCACCGCCCTATGGGAGTTATGGCAACGGGTGAGTGAGCGGGTTCGAGAGGGGCAGCACCAGCGGAGGAACGAGCCAGACCGCAAACGACAGGCGGGAGGAGGGCGCAAAAAGGACGCTGAAGTGCTCTGTCGTCTCCTGGTGACCCTGCTCTATTTAAGGCAACATTGGACGATGCAAGCCTTAGCGGAAACGATTGGATGCGCCGAATCAACAGTATGGAATTACATCCATGAGATGCTGCCTTATCTACGGACAGAGTTACCCGCGAGTTTGCTAGAGCAATGGCAGCAAGAGTGCGACAGCGTCGAACGAGCAGAACTCGAGGAGTGGTTAGCGGAGTTGCCGGAGGGCACCCTGTTGGTGGATACCTGGGAGCATCCGATTCCCCGTCCATCCGATCATGACGTGCAGAAGGGCTACTACTCCGGAAAACAAGCGGATCATACCCGCAAGAATCAACTGATTAGCTTGCCCAACGGCACCGATATTGTCGATGTGGTTCTCGGGGAAAAGGGGCCTCGTAGCGACAGCAAATTGTTCGAGCAGACGCAATCAGAGTTGCCGGAGACCCTTGAATTCACAGCGGATAAAGCCTATGTCGGCAGACGCAACACCACAACCCCGTTCAAGAGGCCACCCGGAGGGCAACTCACCCCAGCCCAGAAGGACTTTAATCGACTCGTCAGCCAAAAGCGGGTCTATGTGGAACACTTAATCCGAGTCATCAAAATCTTTCGGATTGCCAAGGAAGAGTTTCGGATGCGCTCTGGGATGTATGAGATGGCAATCGGTTGTGTCTGCGGTTTAGTCCGTTTGCGGGTTCAGTATGTCTAAAATCCAGCCTGTGAAGGCTGGATGCAGATCCACTTGCCCAATTTTCTTATTGTTGAAGAAGTCTTTTGTATGCGTGTTGAGGTTGTCACAGACCAGTCGAACCTGCTTGCGGTCGGCGTATTGCCCTTCTAGTAGGGCTGCCACCTCAACGGCCCAGTCCGCCTTGGTGCGCCGCTGCCGCACGGTGGCTTGCCGCCAGCCTCTGAGGGGTTCTGTGAACATGAAGATGCTGGCCGTCCCTGCCCGCTCGTACTCGTACTCGACTCGCTTAGGATGCGTCGCGGTCGCCTCAATCGGACACGTCATCTCCTTCTGTAGCTGAATCGGCTGCTCGTCCATGCAGATGACCGGACAACTCGCGTCGTAGGGCTGAGCATAGACATCAAGGACGTCTTCCATCTGGGCGACAAATTCGCTATCGGCCTCAGGCGGAATCACCCAGTACTCTATCTTGCGGTTGCTCATGCCGTTTTTTTCAGCGTCTGACGCACGGTTTCGTGACTGACCGATTCCACGATAGCTAACTCTACTACTTTGCGAGCCAACAGCCGCAACGACCAGGTCGCATAGCCCTGAGGGGGCGTCCCCAAGCGCATCGCAATCACCTGGGCCTCCTGGGTTCCATCAAAACGCTTAGGAGTCGGAGCGCCCTGACGCTTCACGCCGCTGAGGGCAACCTCAAACCCCTGCTCTACTAGCCGCTTACGAATGTTCTCAACCGTCTTAGTCCGACAGCCAAAGGCTTCTGCTATCCGTTCATCGATCCAGTTCGCTCCTGTCGCATCTGCTTTCAGTAGAATTTGCGCACGTCGAACCTTCTGGCTACTGCCTTTGAGCTTTTTCACCACTGTTCGCAGATGCTCACGTTCTGATTCGCTAAGACGGACGATGTATTTCTTCGGCATAAGAGGGGAGGGGGAGCGTTTTTTGTTTTGCGACGTTGCATTCCACAACTCTGTTACTTACCCTAATTCTTAGTCTTGACGTTGCACTAGGTCTACAGGCTAAGTCTACTCAGAGGCTCAGGTTGAAGCTAGGCTCAATGTTCTATAGTTGAACTGTGATGGTCTACCATTGATCTTGCTGAGAATGATCTTGCTGAGAAAGGTAGCCGTCTCATTCATCTGTTCATACCATGTTCATCTATTCACATCGTGCTGAGTCATCATGCTTAGTTCTCATGACACATTTTAGTTACACGATGCTTAATTCTGAGCATATATTTTGACTCCATACGTCAAAATATCTTTGCCTTAAGCAATCTCTTAAAAATTAGAATTCGCTGGTGCGTAGTTCAAGGTGTTGAAAGGGTATGGTGGAGTACGGGTGAGTTGAAAAAGCGTAGCCTGAATGAGGCGCTGGCTTGCCTGGGCGTCGCCCGTATCGCCACCCAACAGCGGGTCGCGTTGGCGTTGCCACCACAGCCTGAATCATGGTCGCAGTTGAAAGAGTCGTAGAAGGCTTGTCTGCACACCTTTACCCGTCCCATTGCAAACGTTCAATGCAAACGCTAAGTGTCATAC
>JBARXP010000466.1:0-5800 GCA_049647405.1 Elainellaceae cyanobacterium
TGATGTGCGACAAGATGAGGTGCTGCGAGTACAATGAGGAACCATTTTTGTTTTGATGAGTACAAAATTGAGGGATAAAAATGCGGTGTCCCTTTTGTCAGTTTCCTCATAACCGAGTGCTAGAGTCTCGCTCGGCTGAGTCAGGTCAAAGTGTCAGACGGCGGAGAGAATGTCTAGAATGTAAGCGTCGTTTCACCACCTATGAACGAATCGAGTTTGTTCCTGTTACGGTGATTAAGCGCAATGGCGATCGCGAGTCATTCGATCGCTCAAAGCTGCTGAGAGGCGTTGCACGGGCATGCGAAAAAACAGGTGTCGAGTTTCTTGAACAGGAAAATCTCGTCGATGAAATTGAAGCAGAACTGCAGCAGAGTGTCCTTAGGGAAGTGAATAGTTCTGAAATTGGTGAGCTTGTGCTCAATCACTTACGTCGGCTCAATGAGGTGGCTTATGTGCGGTTTGCATCGGTTTATCAACAGTTTCAGGGCATCAGCGACTTTATTCATGTGCTAAATCAACTACAGCCGTCTCGGTCGTCAGAGCGCGATCGCCCTGACCCGGCCAAGCCCGTCTCAGCCCATTGACGTTTTCACTCAAGCAGCCGCATCGACTATGCCGCATCGACTATATTGATTGATTATCTTGAGTTTGCGAAGCCTTTTTTACAGGATTTTTTCATGGCCATAAATGTTTCGTTTTTCCCAGTCTTGCCACGCTTAGGGAGGAAAGAGCTAAAATTTCATCAGGGCTCTTTTCGAGAACTAACAATATGCGGTAGAATAGCTTTTCTGTAAGCTTGCACACGCATGGTGAATTTGCCCAGTGACCTCAGCTTTTGGGAGGTCAAGCGCGATGCTGGAAAGCACGCTTTGGGTGGGGGGGAAACGCGCCCTCATGTATGGGGTATGGGGGATGTTGCGCTGGCCATTTAAATTCTAGCGCCCTATAGAACTGTGCTTGAAATAGGCATCAACACCGCGTAAACAGACGAACGGAGACACAAACCAGGAAATTCTTAGCATGGTCAATCAGGAAAAACCAGGAATTGGGTTTACACACGAGGATTTTGCCGCCCTTTTAGATCAATACGACTACCACTTTAGCCCCGGAGATGTTGTCCCAGGCACAGTCTTCAGTTTAGAACCCAGAGGGGCTTTGATTGACATCGGTGCTAAGACAGCAGCGTATATTCCAATTCAGGAAATGTCTATCAATCGGATAGACAACCCTGAAGAAGTTTTGCAATCCAATGAAACCCGCGAATTTTTCATTCTCACCGATGAGAACGAAGATGGTCAGCTAACGCTTTCAATCCGCCGGATTGAGTACATGCGGGCATGGGAAAGAGTTCGTCAGCTTCAAACTGAAGACGCTACTGTGCGATCGGCAGTATTTGCAACGAATCGTGGTGGAGCGTTGGTTCGCATTGAAGGGCTGCGTGGATTCATTCCGGGTTCCCATATCAGTACCCGTAAGCCCAAAGAAGATTTGATTGCAGAAGAGCTGCCGCTGAAGTTTTTGGAAGTAGACGAAGACCGAAACCGTCTAGTTTTGAGCCACCGACGAGCCTTGGTCGAGCGTAAGATGAATCGTCTTGAAGTCGGCGAAGTGGTCATTGGCAATGTTCGCGGCCTCAAGCCTTACGGTGCATTTATCGACATTGGCGGTGTCAGTGGTCTGCTCCACATCTCCGAAATTTCTCACGATCACATTGATACGCCCCACAGCGTCTTCAATGTCAACGATGAAATCAAGGTCATGATTATTGACCTGGATGCAGAACGTGGACGAATTTCTCTCTCAACCAAGCAGCTTGAGCCAGAACCGGGTGACATGGTGAAAAATCCTGACCTGGTCTACGACAAGGCTGAAGAGATGGCAGAGCGCTATCGTGAGAAAATGCGTCAGCAAAGCCAAGCCAACAATGCTGATTATGCCGCCGTTCAAGACAACGGTTCAGGCAGCGTAGAGGAAGTCAGCGTTGCAGCATCTGTTGAAGAATAGGCGATCGCACGGGTAAATTTTTCTAGATGTTTCTTGTAAGAAGCATTTTGAATGGGGAGAGGCTAGCCTCTCCTTTTTTATTGCCTAAAATGGCTGGACATTGACTGACTCACATAGCACTTGCCACTATGCAGGCCATCCCTTGGATATTCCCCTGTCCCGATTAAACTTGGCCTAAGCTACATAGAATTTTTGCGTATCAGGAGGATGATATTTTGGTCACGATTCGTTGTGGTGATTCGACATTTCCCAATATTAAGGCGGTGGTCTTTGATAAGGATGGCACTCTAGCCGACTCTAGAACCTTTCTCCGTCAGCTTGGGCAGCGTCGGTCACGGCTCATTGATGCAAAAATTCCAGGGGTAGATCAGCCCTTACTGATGGCTTTTGGCATTGAAGACAATCGGCTCAATCCGGCAGGATTGATGGCCACAGGGACACGTCAAGAAAGTCAAATCGCGGCGGCAGCCTATATTGCTGAAACAGGTCGAGGCTGGGCAGAGGCCATGGCGATCGCCCAATCTGCCTTTGAAGAAGCTGAGCCTGCCAATGAGCGCAAAGCGCTCCAAACCCCTATCTTCGAAGGGGCCAAAGAATTAATGAAAACTCTGAATGCTCATTCTCTCAAACAGGGGATTCTCTCGTCTGATATTACAGCTCACGTGATTGACTTTGTTCAATGCTACGACTTAGAGTCGCTGGTTGAAGTCGCCATGGGCACCGATCTGCCTCCCGCAAAACCTGATCCAACCCTGCTCCATCACATGAGTCAAAAACTGGAAATTAATCCAGAGTCCATCCTGGTGATAGGAGATTCAGCCGTAGATATTCAAATGGCGCATCGAGCAGGCGTTGGGGGCTGCATTGGCGTGACATGGGGCTGGAGCAATGCTTCAGACTTAGCTGATGCCAAGGCGATCGCCCACCAGTTCAGCGATATTCAAGTCGTCCACCCATAGCTTTGGGAAGCGTCTCAAGATATCGCCACAGCTCCGCACTTCTCTCTGAAAATATCCGCAGAGCGTTACAGCACAACAGCAGCACGTCCAGCAAAGAATAAATTCGTTGCTCCAATCAAGAGAGTGTTATGCTGATTTGAAATAATGAATGGTGTAGAACTACCGATCGTTCTAAAACGTGTTGAGGGTTCCAAAATTTTAGAGTGTGGAAACACTTTCAAGAGTAGAGCGTCATCATAGTCAATCTAGTGACTACCTAGGTGAACGATGGGATCACTCTCCTAATCTAGAGACTGTAGAAAATCGTCGCTCCTATCGATCTGTTGTGTGTGAGTTTTAACAAGAGAGGTTAATTCTTTGTCTCGGCGTTACCTATTTACATCCGAATCCGTTACCGAAGGTCATCCTGACAAGATTTGCGATCAAATCTCGGACACCATCGTTGATACACTACTGGCTCAAGATAAAGGGAGCCGAGTTGCGGCAGAGGTCGTTGTGAATACCGGCCTTGTGCTCATCACAGGGGAGATTTCGTCTCAGGCCCAGGTCAACTACGTTAACCTTGCGCGAGAAAAAGTTAGAGAGATTGGATATACAGATGCAACTAATGGCTTCTCAGCAGATAGCTGTTCCGTCATCGTTGCCCTCGATGAACAGTCTCCAGACATTGCCCAAGGCGTAGATCAAGCTCATGAGCAACGCGAGAAATCTAGCGATGAAGAGCTAGATCGCATCGGAGCCGGAGACCAGGGCATCATGTTCGGGTTTGCCTGCAATGAAACGCCAGAGTTTATGCCCATGCCCATCAGCTTGGCTCACCGAATGGCGCGTCAGCTGTCAGTGGTTCGCAAGTCTGGTGAGCTACCCTATCTGCGCCCCGATGGTAAAACCCAAGTAACGATCGCCTATGAAGATGGGAAACCCGTCAGCATTGATACAGTTCTCATCTCGACTCAACACGCTCCTACCATCGGGGAACTGAGCACCGATGACGCAATTCAGGCAAAAATTAAGGCTGATCTTTGGGACGCGGTCGTGCAGCCAGTGTTTCTGGACATTAATGTAAAACCCAGCGACACAACGCGTTTTCTCGTAAATCCGACAGGGAAGTTTGTCATCGGCGGACCTCAAGGAGATTCTGGCCTTACAGGACGCAAAATTATTGTCGATACCTACGGAGGGTATTCTCGCCATGGTGGCGGAGCCTTCTCTGGCAAAGATCCGACAAAAGTTGATCGCAGTGCAGCCTATGCCTGCCGCCATATTGCAAAAAACATTGTAGCCGCAGGACTAGCTGAAAAATGCGAAGTGCAGCTGAGCTATGCGATTGGTGTTGCACGTCCCGTCAGCATTTTAGTTGAAACCTTCGGTACAGGTACGATTGACGACGATCGCCTACTTGATTTGGTAAAGCGTAATTTTGAGCTGCGTCCGGCAGGGATTATTCAGACCTTTGGGCTGACGGGGTTGCCTGCGGAGATGAACGGTCGTTTTTACCAGAATGTTGCAGCCTACGGCCATTTTGGCCGGAATGATCTTGATTTACCGTGGGAGCGCCTTGACAAAGTTGAGATTCTTAGAGACGAGGCTAAAAGCCTGTTGTCTGGGGCGATCGCCTAACGGTCACAGTCTGATTAGACAAGCCGAGGCTCTTTCAACAATGAATGTTCAGAGACTCAAAAAATAGGTTGAGCTGATTTGAAGCTCATTTCATACCAGTGGATCGTTACCCGGTAACTTCCACTGGTTTTTAGTATGCTCTCATTCTGGTTCAAGAAATAACAGGTCACGCTATGACGGGTTATGCCGAGGCAACCTCTCACCGTCACCCTACAGCCATGATCTCACCGTCGCCTCAGGGCAAACTTTCTCAGCCTGGTTTACTCTGTAACCTGTTCTATAATCCAATCCAAATAGGCCGACTGACCCGCCACAATAGGCAGGGCAATAATTTCGGGCACATCGTAGCTATGCAAATCTTGAATCGTAGCCTGTAGTCTGTCAAAACTCTTTAGGTCAGTTTTAATCATGAGCTGCCATTCTTGTTCTCGACATACCTGGCCTTGCCAGCGATAAATCGATCGCACGGGTGAACAGGTGACACAGGCGGCTAGGCGCTGCTCAACCAGAGCGCTGGCGATCGCCTCGGCCTCCTGCTCTGATGCAGCCGTGACTAGAACTACGCCACAACGCGATACATGATCGCGATGGATATTGTCCAAATGAGTATCCTGAGTCATCCCCACATCCTGGCTCTTTCATGAGTCGCGCTAAGACAGCGTCAATGCTCTTCTAGACAAGATCTTCAAAAGATCTTCAAAATCACAGGGCATTCTTTTCTTTCTAGGCAATGCCGTATTTGGCATGAGACATCAAGTGAGGTGCAATTTTGCTATGGCTAAGGCGGCTGTAAGTCGCCTGACTAATTGTTGAGGAGGAAGCCGCCGCACCCGCGTTAGATGAACCAGATTGAGTCGAGGCTTGGATACTCTCAGCAAGTAAGTTGAGGTATTGACGAGTCGTGTCAGGCAATAGTGCTTCTTCATACTTGGTCTCACACACCCGCACTCCTAAGAGCTTTGCATCATATAAATTGGCTTGGGTGAGGTCAGCTTGGGTCAGATCGCTCCAGTCTAAATTTGCCCGACTGAGATAAGCATCTCTCAAATCAGCATGACTGAGATTGGCCGACGTTAACCTGACGCCTCGCAGTTTAGCCGCAGACAAATTCGTTGCCCTCAGATTTGCGCCTTCTAGATTTGCTCCACTGAGCTTAGCCTGACTGAGATTAACACCACTCAAGTCGATGCCACTCAAGTTCAAGCCATTGAGGCATG
>JBARXP010000467.1:0-15712 GCA_049647405.1 Elainellaceae cyanobacterium
AGAAACCAGAACTCAGTCCCTCAGCTACCCCGCAATTGTGTGCAATTCGAGGCAGCCACGGTTTACCATAAACCGTTAGCCCCCCGACTGGCGTATGCAGTCGCGGTGGGTTAGCCATCTGTGGGTGTGAGCGCACTCGCAGATGGTGCCAAGTTCTTGAGTTCTGAACTAAGCCATCGGTGAGACAGCTTAATGAAAGAGAATACGCGTACCAGCGCTCTGAGTCAACCGTAGAGGATGAGGAGTTGGGAGAGAGGAGTCATCAGGTGCTTGGTAAACACTCCGGTGGTGCCGCTTCCGTCTGAGCGGTGAACCACTGTAATCGCCCTATCGGGTAACGTCACATCTGGATTGTCTGTGGCGATCGCCCTCCAGAAATGCTTCGTCCGCCGACAGCTAAAAATTCTGGTTCCAGAAACCGTTCCTAGCCCATGACCCTGGGTTGTGATGGGAGACAGGTTTCACTTTGTGATAGAGCATTCAAGCAACGAATCCACCACGAACTCAACCATGGGGCTGTCATACTTTGTTGAGCGGCACCATTTTAGTCAACCCAAATTTGAGATCTGCACATTGAAAAATCCAGTTTCCCTAAGTAGTAAGCTGTTAGCGCCAATCGCTTTAGTCGTACTCTTTCTCGTTATTGGCCTTAACAGTTTTGCGATTCTTACTCCTGGTCAGGCAGGGGTGATTAGCGTCTTAGGCAAAGCGAGAGAGAGCGTGCTGTTAGCAGGAATTCATTTCAAGCCGCCGCTGATCTCAGTCGTGGATGTATATGATCTGACGGTGCAAAAGTTCGAAGTTCCGGCTCAAAGTTCTACTAAGGATCTGCAAAATCTAACGGCTCGATTTGCGATTAACTTTCGCCTCGACCCCCTTGCTGTCGTTGAGATTCGCCGAACCCAAGGAACGTTAGCTAATGTTGTGTCCAAAATTATTGCCCCGCAAACGCAAGAGTCCTTCAAGATAGCCGCTGCCCGAAGAACGGTTGAAGAGGCGATCACGAAAAGAAATGAACTCAAACAAGATTTTGACGCCGCTCTCAGCCAACGCTTAGATAAATATGGAATTTTGGTTTTAGATACTAGCGTAGTCGATTTGGACTTTTCACCCGAATTTGCCAAGGCCGTAGAAGAAAAGCAAATTGCTGAGCAGAGAGCTAAAAGAGCAGTTTATATTGCTCAAGAAGCCGAACAAGAAGCCCAGGCTGACATTAACCGAGCCCAAGGTAGAGCAGAAGCTCAAAGATTATTGGCTGAAACCTTGAAAGCCGAGGGTGGGCGATTAGTGCTGCAAAAAGAAGCCATCCAAGCTTGGAAAGATGGCGGAGCGCAAATGCCAAAAGTCTTGGTCACGGGAGGAGATGATCGAGCGGGTATTCCTTTTCTGTTTCATTTGGGTGATGGTCAGCAGGCTCCTGCACTGAAATAAGCGGTTGCTGATTGCTAGAAGCCTTGAAATGTCGTGCTGCTATTGGTAGCGAGCACAATCGTCAAGACTAGATTGTGCTCGCGGTTTACTTACTCTTAAACGGCGATCGCCTGTGGAACGGGACTTTCCAGTGGTTTCCGCCACAGGTGGGCGTCAAAATTCGGCGCGCCTTTCGGCAAAATTTCCAGAATTACTTTATCGGACAAGTGACGCTGGCAGTGCTGATAGGGACAGCACTGAACAGCGTTTGGCTGGGGCTGAAAGTGATGGCGATCGCCTCGAATAATCTTGGTCAACCTCCTCGGCAATGCCATTCAGCGCACAGATCGGGGCACCATTGCTCTCCAATTCTGGGAAGACCATTGGGCAAAGCACCTTTAGCGTTTGCTTGCCCCATCGCATCATTGCCACAGCGATGACATAGCCTTGGCATAACAAAATCTTAGAGTACGGAAACTTGGACCCCGTTGCAGATGTTGGCTGGAACTATTTTCACAAACATTTGTATGACTCACTCAGCTATATGGGTACACAGTTTCTTAACCCACCCATCTAGAACGTTTTAGCAAACGAACATTTATCAAGAGATTTTCAACCATGCCTCTCATCCTTCCGATCGCCACGAGTTTATGTGTTGTGTTGCTGCTCATTATTGTGAGTGTCAAAATGGCCAACTCTCTATTTCCTAGTTCGACAGATGATAAAGAAGGCTCTAGATCACAGGCTAAGAAACTGTAGCTTGCGATTAGGTTGATGACATTAAACGAAAAGATATAGCAGTCTCACATGAATTGTGAAATAGATTGTGAGAGGAGGGGCGGGCAGTGCCCGTCCCTCCTCTCACAAATCATTTAGGATTGCCATAGGAGCTTTTCTATGCAGGAGATCATGAATGATGCAGTGGGTCAGTAGCTTACCCAAGTGGCTCATGGCTGAGCTGGTGATTCTGTTCACTCTGTTGAATGGATGGCTTTTATTTCTGGCGTTTCACTCATTGCAGCCGTTGATTACCGTGCTGGTGATTGCAACGCTCTTCTCCTTTTTGCTGAATTACCCGGTGCAATTGTTTCAAAAGCGTGGAGTGCAGCGAGGATATGCGGTACTGGCCATTGTGTTGTTGGTGCTTGGGATTGTTATCCTCTGCGGCGTGACTCTGGTGCCGTTACTGCTGAGTCAGCTAGATGACTTGGCCAATCTCCTCCCTATTTGGCTAGAATCGGGGAGCGAACAATTCGATGATCTCGACCAGTGGTTTGAGGCTCAGAAGATTCCTTTAGATTTAAGCGGGCTGGTTAGCCAGCTATCTAGCCTACTGCCTGATGAACTCACCGCTTTACCCAATCAGCTTTTAGACATTGTGGTCGGCACAGCCGATCGCATTATTGAAGTGCTTTTGACGGTGGTGTTAACGGTTTATCTGCTTTTGCATGGGGAAGAGTTTTGGAATGGAATCCTTAAATGGTTGCCTGAACCGTGGGGCGATCGCCTCCAAAAAGCTCTCACAGACCAATTTCGCAATTATTTTGTGGGGCAGGCTGTCATTGCATCCCTCATGGCGGTGGTGTTGACCAGCGTGTTTTTTCTGCTCAAGATTCCCTTCTGGCTGGTGTTTGGCCTGGGCATTGGCGTAACGGTTCTCATTCCCTTTGGGGATCTGCTCAGCATTTCCGTGGTCAGCATTTTAGTCAGCTTCAACAACGTATGGCTAGGGGGTGAAGTGTTGGCGATCGCCATTTTGACAGATCAGCTCATTGATAATGCAGTCGCGCCCCGCATTTTTAGCCACTTGGTCGGGCTCAACCCCGTGTGGATTTTGATAGCCTTACTGATCGGCGCACAGTTTGGTGGAGTGTTGGGTGTGCTGATCGCAGTTCCACTCGCGGCTACGGTGAAAACGACCTTTGATTTGGCGATCGCCCCCTCTGAATTGCCCACGAGTGAGGAGCAACCACTAGCCTGATGCATCATCATCACTTATGCATCGCGTGTCAGGTCATAGATGACTTTTTCGAGATACCAGCTCTCTGGCTTACCGGGGTGACGCCGTTTTTCTGATGTGATGAGGCGTTCGGCAGTGTCGTGTTGACCATGCACAAGCACCATCAGTTCGTGGTGAAGCCTGGGTTGGGTGGTGATGGTGTGGAGATTGCGAAACAAGAATGAAAATGGGTTAAACAGCATGTCGAGATCCTTTAACTCTATACGTTTACGTTAAAGAATCGATGTCGCAGTTTTGTGTCAATGAGATTGAGATCGTTTGTCCACGTCTTTTTACGTTTTTATTCACGCTTTACTTATGGCAGACTCCACGCTTAAACGCCCCGTTCGGGCCAACCTTAGTCGAGAAGAATATCAGCTTCTGCAAGAGTTGCGGCAGCGCAGTCCGGGGCAGCAACCTCCCCATGCTCGACGCAAGATGGGCGATCGCATTGCCCATCAGGTCGCAAGTACGATGGGGTCATAGCCGTTTATCATTACCCAAAGCACCCTTTTAGCCAAGGCACAGCATCAAAAAATTGAACGCTTAGAAGCGTTAATTCTTGAACGATTGCAGTCTTAAACTAAAACTATGAAAAAAGCTGAGAAATGATTCCCAGCTCGAAGTGAGAGAAGTGGTTTACGTCTAAAACAGTAATGACTGAATGTGTCAAATCGGTGTTGATGGGGTGTCAATCTTATCTCATGAAATCACCGTTCAACAGTCCGAAATTAGGCGCATCTTTAGAGAGGATGAGCTTTGCCCATTCATCAGCACTTTCTAAATCCTTTAACTGTTGATCGGCTTGAGCGATCGCCAGCTTTGCTTTTCTGAGAAAGTCTTCCCACAAAATATTGCCGCCTTCTAAATGAGCAAACGCCTTCTGGATATGCAAAGGCCAGCGAAAATCTTGCCAGCGATCGCCCACGGTTGGCACCTTGCCATCTAAATCAGCATATTGCTGCACGCTTGCACTGAGTGAGCCAAAATCTGAAATATGCATCGACATTATGAAGTCTCCATTGTGTAACTGGGAATGGCGTTGCGGAATGGCAAGATGACTTTTCAACATTCTGAACCCGTTGATTGCCCTTGTCACCCGTTAAGCATCAATGGTCTTGTGGGTTGGGGTTTCGATAAATTGGTGCCCACATGGATTACAGAGAAAGCGCTGTTTCCCCGTATGAATATGACCGTTTTTGACCGTGTGGTTGGCTGGGCAGGTTGGGCACTAAGGCATTGACAGGAACGATTAGCTTCAATGACACCTTAACAACCTCGTCATTACTGATGGGGCTTTACTACTTAGTGTTCTCCTTGCACGCGTTTTCTAATCAATCTGAGGGGGTAATTCTCGTGTGCTTGAGTCTCTTTTGCAAGATTGGCATCAACCGCTCATCGGTAAAATCTTCAATGGCGATCGCCGCTCCCAAGTTTTGGAGAGCCTCTGGAGAGTGTGTCGTGGTGATTCCTATGGTTTCAATGCCAGCAGCGACAGAAGACCGAATACCCGAAGGCGAGTCTTCAAAGGTGATGGCCTGCTTAGCATCAATGTCTAATTGATCAAGCGCTGTTTGATACGGCAGCGGATGCGGCTTCCCGTGGGGCAGATCGTCTCCTAGAACCACAAATTCAAAGGTTTGGCTAAATTGAAGGGTCTCAATCATAAACTCGGCATTGAGCTGAGGCGCGTTGGTGACGATAACTTGATGGAGATGATGACGGTTTCCCCAAGCAATCAGATCAAGTAGACCCGCTAACGGTTGTAGGCTTTGTTGGGCCTGTTCTCGAAAGAGGGCTTCTTTGCGATCGCTCAAGACGCGGCCTTCTGCCTCAGTTAAGCTGGGCAGCAAATCACGGACAATATCAGGGTTCATCCGCCCGCTAAAGTTTTTTTGATAGAAATCTAGATCGATTTCCAAGTCATGCTCACGCAAGATCTGCCGCCACGTTTGAAAATGAACAGGGTCAGTATCGGCTAAGGTGCCGTCTAGATCGTAGAGAATAGCTTTGAGCATGAACGAGACTATTTTGCTGCAAGGATGGGTCAGGCTTTTGCCATGACGACGATACCATAGTGATGCAATAACTACGATTGACAACCCCCTAAAGGAAAAGGGGCGATCGCCTGACCGCCCCTTCAGCCGCAGATCCATACACGCGGATCTAGGAATTAGAAAAAATTACCCCTGTTGAAATTATGCAGGTTGAGCCACCGCAGAAGACTGGGCGATCGCCTCTAAATCCTTAATGAATTCCTCAATAATGGGATAGCCAAATAAAGCTTGGACTTCTTCCCAGTTTGGCGTATCCGCCCCGCCAGACTCAAGGCTCTCTAAGATAAGCTGAGTAAAAGATTCTTCGTCAGCAGCAATTTTGAAGTATTGTCTGGCTTCAGCGGGCAATCCAAAGACACCTTTCTCAAGGGTGACAATAGGCCGCTGCAACGTAAACATATCAATGGATTTGATGCTGGTTCCACTTCCTTTCAAGACAGGATTAATTAAAACTTTGCCCGAACGATAGGTATCTCGTGCAGAAATGGGGTTTGCTTTCATCGTGACTCCCTTACAGGCGTTGCAGGTGTCAATAATGTCTTGGATGGGATTAGAGCCTGCGATCAGTACCTTAATATCTGGCAGTTGCTTTTGAAGCAAAGGCAAGACCTTTTCTAAAAACCAAAGAACGCCTTCGACATTATTTTCAGTTCTTAAGTTTCCTAGAAAAACAATGTCATAGGAGGGGACGATATCGTCTTCTTCACCGCTTTGTGACTTCTCATGACTGGTGAGGTCAATCAAGGCAGGCATAAATTTTCCGTGGTTAAAGCCTTGCTGCTGCCAAAATTTCAGATCATCGATAGAAATATCGTAGAAAGCTAGACAATTTTTCAAGGTCGAAAACTCATAGGACTTGAGATGCAAAAGGGTCACCATGAGCTTGAGTTTTCCCATCCCTCTAGCCGACTCTAGCCAATGGCTGTAGTGGATATGCTCAATGTTGTGAGACCGAAGAACAAAAGGAACATCGAGGGTTTCACTAATTTTTCTGGCGAGCAGCCCACAGTGCAGGTGATCTCCCAAAATAATATCAGGGGAGAATTCTTTGACTGAACGGAGGAGATTATCCCATTGCCCACCCCGCACAACGCGTGACGTGACTTGTAAAGGATATCGTAGTAGATCTAATCCTCTTCTAAAGAGCGCGTATGGGCCCTTCTCATAGACGATGGGATAAAAGTTTTCGACATATTGGTTGACTGTATTCGATTCATCCTCGGATGGTAGTTCTGGAGCCCAGCAAATAAGTTGAATTTTGACACCTAAATTGCTGAGGGCAACGATTCTGCGCCAGATGTCAGCCCGCCCTCCATGAATAGGTGGTAAAGGAAATTCCATTGCAACAACTGTAAGATTCATAGAAACCACCAAGAATTTGCGTAGTATCGAATAGCGACGTTTACATAGTGCCCCTAGCCCAAATATTCTTAACTTTTGAGGGGCATCAACTTGAGCTGCTAGCTTGCCAGGGGGCAATTCTAACAGTGATCTTCAGGGGAACGTTGTGAGAATAGTAGCCAGAGGCACAACTCAGGGGCAAAACTCCCTACACTAAAAGCAGAAACTCTAAATCAGCAACCCTAAACCAGCAACTCTAAAGCAACACGTTGAATCAATCTGAGCATCAAGGCTAAACCCAAAAATGATAGATGTCTACGCAATCTTGAGTCAAACTCGGCGGCAGCGCATTAGTGATGGGGCGATCGCTCCTATTTTCTCTGGGGCTGCCACCCAAAAAAGACTGGTGGTGATCTTGCCTCAGCTCGGCGACTTCGACAGCATGGAATATGCCTGGTGGATTCAGCGAGAGCGAGAGCAGGTTGAGGCGAAAGGGGTTGCCGTAACCGCTGTAGGAATTGGCGATCGCGCTTCTGGGCAGCGGTTCTGCGATTTTACGGGCTTCCCCCAAGAAAATCTGTTTGTCGATGAGACTGCCGAACTGCACCGACAAGTTGGTCTCTATTCAGGCTTGACCCTCGATGTTCCTGGGCTGAGCGATGCTCAAAAAGCCTGGGTCAACCTGATGCTGATGTGTGCAGGCATTCGCAGTCCGGGGACGTTGGCAGAAGTGTTTCGCGGATATCGGGGCGATCGCCAAGCCCCTCAGCTAATTGGTGACGACGAAGAGGTAAAAGCCCCTCCATTGCCTGTATTGAAGGGATCATTTTTTGATGTTGTTGGAGGCAAAGACTTTCAGCGTCCGCTAGAGTTGGCAACTCTGCGGTTGCGAAATATGGCGGAAGTGTTGGGACATTGGCAGACCTATGTGCCTAATGCCGCCTACCTGACGCAGCGGGGCGGAACGTTCTTGTTTGATCAAGAAGGCACGTTGCTATATGAGCATCGAGATCCAGGGGTGCTAGGCTTTGCGAGAAATATGAGTCAACCGCTCTCTTTTTTGGATGAACCTAACATAGTTTCGAAGAGATTATTCTCGCAGCACATAACCGACGCCTCGAATGGTGTGAATCAACCGCATAGAACCGGGCAGTTCTAGTTTGCGACGGAGGCTACGAATATACACTTCGATAATATTAGATGTGCCCGAAAAGTCATTGCTCCACACCTGTTCCAAAATTTGCGTTCGGGTCAGCACCTGCTTGGGGTGGCGCATAAAATATTCCAGCAGATCAAACTCCTTGGCGGTTAGAAAAATAACCTGAGAGTTTTTTCGTACCTCCCGTGCTGGGATATCGAGCAGGATATCTCTGAACTGTAAATGACTATCATTGAGCCGCTCTATACGCCGCATATGAGCCTGCACTTTTGCCCGCAATTCCTGGATTTCAAATGGCTTTGAGAGACAGTCGTCGGCTCCAGCCTCAAGGGCCGCAACGCGATCGCTCGCCTGAGGTTGTTGAGTCAGTACCAGCAAGGTCGTGGAATAAGAATGGGCTCGCAGGTATCGACAAAATTCGAGAGCCGAAAGCCCCAATAACGTTGAATCTAAAATGATGAGTTTGGGCGCTTGATGGCGGAGTTGGGCAAATCCTGAAATCCCGTCGTAGATGAGATGAACAGTAACCTGATTTTTCTCCAACTCTAAGCGCAGCAAATGCCCCATGGCAATATCACTTGAGAGCACGACAATATCAGGCGCTTGCCCCTGAAAGAAAGGCTGTGCGAGGGTGCTACGGTCATCAACAATGCTAGTATTCATAAGTCAAAAAAGTATGAAGCAAAGTATGCAGCAGAACTGTAAGACTTTAGTTAGACGACAACTCATTTCGGGTCTCGACTTCCAGCCATAAATTCATAGAGCATCATTTTTAGAATGAATATTCAAAAAAGTTTGGCAGGGCTCTTGAAGACAACTCAATAGGTCTGGAAGTGTCTTAGTTTTGATGTCGTCTAAACAGGCTGACATCGTCTAAAGAAAACGCTGTTCAATACTCTTTAGGATGCATGACAAACTTGAAAGAGCTGTGATGACACTGTGAACACTTCCTGATTAAAAGATGAAAATAGTCTCATAAGTAAGTAGCCATAATTAAATGTGCTATTTGAGTATGTGCCCCTCCCTCGGCATTCGGCTCTTGAACTAACCGTCAAATCAATTTTTTTCTCCTCAAGCCCAAAATATCGAGGAGGGCACTATTGCGAGTTACTACACTATGAAAAAGTTTTAGCCCCAAAACCAGACAAGATTAGCAAGTTAAGCGAATTGCCGTGTAACAAACTATGTGTTTGCTCTTGCGTCAAATAAAACAAGCCCTGGGGCGATCGCCCTTCCCTTTTTCCTCAGTAGATAGTGGACTGGAGTTCGGTCATCAGTGGAGGGGTCGCCATCCAAATTGAACCCCATGGGGGCAGAAAATCAGATTGGTTTTGTTAGGATGGCGGCGACCTCTTCGCCCAGAGCTAGGATATGGAATCGCAGCCGCCTGATCCCCATTCATTACCGCCCCATTCACCACAGCCCCATTCATCGCCATCTCAGTCATCGAAAGGTCAGCCATCGAAAGGTCAGCCATCTCGTTTGGGGCGAGGTGTTTCTCAACTCATCCTGGTGGCGATCGCCTTGCTCACACTATGGGCCTATGTCACGTCTTTTTATGGCTGGACGATGTATCTAGAGCTATTTTCTCATTTCCAGATGCAGTACCTTGGGGTCGGGCTGCTCTTGCTTGGGCTACTGCTTTTGCTGCGTCACAAAGCCTCTGTCTATGGGGGCGTCTTCCTCTGCGCGCTATTGTCGATGCCAATTTTATCCTGGTATGTGGCACCTGTAAGTTGGCTCAACCCGTCTGATGTTGCCCCTCAGATGAGGCTGTTGGTGGCCAATGTCAACATTCAAAATCAACAATATGACAAGGTCTTGGCTCTGGTGCGTGCAGAGCAGCCCGACGTGGCGATTTTTGTTGAAGTCGATGAGCGCTGGAAGACTCATCTTGATACCCTTGGCGATCGCTTTCCCTACTCATCGGGGCAGACCAACCCGCACGATTTTGAAATCCTCATCTATAGCGTTCAACCCTTACAAAATACCCAGATTATTTTTGGGCGTTCAGACGACAAAGCCTCTGTCATCACCCAATTGACCGTTGCAGATCAGCCTATTACCTTGCTAGCAACTCATCCACCACCGCCGATTACTCCAAGTCTTTTTCACTCTCGCAATCGCCAGATGAACGAGATTAGTCAATATCTTGCTGGCATAGATAATCCCGTTATTCTCGCGGGCGATCTCAACACAACGATTTGGTCACCTTATCATCGACAATGGGTCAAGCAATCCAGACTTCACAACGCCCGCGACGGATTTGGGATTTTGCCCACTTGGCCGACCCCTCACATTGACCCAGACATTCCTAGTTGGTTCACTAGGCTGTTTCATATTCCAATTGACCACTTCCTCGTGAGCACTGGCATTGAAGTGACAGATATTCATACTGGAGCCGATACTGGCTCAGACCATAAGCCTCTGATCGTCGATCTGCGCTTGGGGTTCTAAATTGCAGAGCGTATATTCCACCAGGGTTTTCTTCTTCGACTTACACGCCACACTTACACGCCACAGGAGAATGGGAACCCTTGCAACACGAGACTATTTCCCCAATCGTACACTCGTATTGGCTCAGAGGTAGAGAGCGGGTTAGCGGGTGCCTCCGCCTTCGGTGCGCAGGGGCTGGCCGACAGTCGGCGCAATGTAAGTGGATTGATTAGAGACAAAAGATATGGAATCCGGCGATAGATAGGAATTTTCCGTGGCGGATGAAAGAGATGAATTGGCAAGAGGGGTATGGGTTAGCCCGTGGGACGCAGCGATCGCCATCCATCCCGATAGGGCTAAGCCAGCGGCCATGAATCCCGATAGCAAAATAGTGTGAGTAGGGGTATGAGCAGGGCGTTTCATAATCAATCTCTTCAACTCTCTCTGCCATTACGTATTTCTACGGAAGGGTGACCTATGCAGTTTTTGCGCTGGGTGTGCTGGGTCAAATCTGCTCATTTCAGCAAATTCGAGTTAGGGTGTGAGTGATCTTGTTGTGTTCATTCCTCAACTGCACCCCATGCCTGCAACCGCATCCAAGCTCATACCGCCGGGAGATTTAGGGCTTCCCTTCATCGGCCAGACGCTACAGTTTCTGCGCGATCCTGATTTTGCAGCCAAGCGGCATCGCCAATACGGGCCGATCTTTAAGGCTCAAATCTTAGGCCAGCGCACTATTTTTCTGAAAGGGGCCGAAGCCAATACCTTTGTGCTGACCCACGAAAACAAATATTTTCAGACAAAGTGGCCTCCTAGCGTAGAGAAGCTGCTGGGCTCGCTCTCTTTGGCATTACAGACCGGGCATGTTCATATGCAGCGAAGAAAGCTGATGGCGCAAGCTTTTCAGCCTCGGGCATTGGCGGGGTATGTGCCAGCCATGAGCGATATTTGCGATCGCTATGCTGAGCGGTGGGTCGAGCAAGAGACGCTGACGTGGTACCCCGAACTGCGCAACCTCACCTTCGACATCGCAGGTAAGCTGCTGGTTGGCCTCGACAATGCGCACAAAACACCTATGGGGCATCTATTTGAAGTGTGGACTCAGGGGCTTTTTAGCATTCCTTTACGGCTTCCCTGGACTCGCTTTGGCAAAGCTTACCGCTGTCGAGATTTACTCTTGCAAGAGATCGAAAATTTAATTCGACAGCGGCAGCAGCAAGACCCCATCGATGGCGATGCCTTGGCTATTTTGCTACAGGCGCGAGACGACGAGGGCAATGGTTTAGCCATTGAAGAACTGAAAGATCAGCTGCTGCTACTGCTGTTTGCTGGCCATGAAACGCTTACTTCAGCTCTGGCCTCTTGCTGTTTGCTGCTAGCGCAATACCCCAAGGCGCAGGCGATCGCCCGCACTGAGCAAGCACCATTTAAAGACCAACCTTTGACGGCAGATACACTGAAGCAAATGCCTTACCTCGACCAGGTCTTAAAAGAGGTATTGCGGTTTACAGCTCCGGTCGGAGGCGGCTTTCGCACCGTGCTTAAAACCTGTGAATATGATGGCTTTCAATTTCCAGAAGGGTGGAACGTGCTGTATGAAATTGCCCAGACTCACCACGACAGTGAGCTGTTTCGCAACCCTGAACGGTTTGAGCCTGAACGGTTTGAAGCTGGGAGAGCAGAAGATAAGGCAAAAACCTTTGCACATCTACCGTTTGGTGGGGGTGTGAGGGAGTGTTTGGGCAAAGAGTTTGCCCGTTTAGAGATAAAAATCTTTGTGGCAAAGCTACTTCAGTCGTATCAGTGGGAACTATTGCCCAATCAAGACTTAAGCCTGATGACTGTGCCCACGCCTTATCCCAAAGATGGATTGCGGGTGAAGTTTTCAAAAATTTAGCCCTGCATTGGCCTTACATTAGCCTTGAAAACGATGCGATATTGCGTTGCTCATCTCAGGAGAATATGGCTCAACCCGATTATCCTCTGAATATTCTTCTCGTGGATGACGATGCCGCCAATCGAGGGATGTTTGTGCTGATGCTGCGCGAGATCGGCATTGGCGATCGCCCAGTGGTTGAGACGGCCAAACATGGTGGAGAGGCTGTCGAAAAGGTTCAACTCGGGGTAGGGTCTTCTGAGTTGCCCCTACCCTTCGACCTTATTTTTATGGACTGCTGTATGCCAGAAATGGATGGGTATGCAGCGACTGGTCACATTCGAACCGAAGAAGGTTCTAATAGACGGGTGACGATTATTGGATTGACGGCTCTATCTTTGGCGGGCGATCGCGACCAGTGTTTTGCCACAGGCATGGATGACTGCCTCAACAAACCGATTAGCATGGAAGATCTAAAGGCTGTGATACTCAAATGGCTGCCCCACATATTGCAACGACGGCAGATAGATGTATAAAAAGAGTATGGTTTGTTCTGATGTGGCTGCTGCATCTATGTAGCCAATGCATCTATGTAGCCAATGCATCTACACGTTGGGAAAGCAGATCCGAAATTGAGTGCCCAGATGGGGTTCAATCACAAGAGTTCCGTTCAACTGCTCAACGAAGCTGCGCACCAAGAGCAGCCCTAGATTGCGGTTGAGGTCAATATCAAAGTCATCGGGTAAGCCAATGCCGTTATCGGCGACGACCAATTCTATAATGGGAGCATTGGGCTGAAGAAAAGCATTAGAGTCCACAAATTTTTCCTGCTGCGCTTCGTTCACATCGGGCTGTTGATCCCGACGTTCGCCCATTTGAATCGTAATTTGTGGTGAATGAGGAGAAGGGGGTGAACGGTCTGAAGGTAAAGAGCTGGAGTCTGGGGCTTGCGAGTCTGGGGTTTGCGAGTCTGGGCGATCGCCATCCAGTCGTTCGGGAAATGCATACTTTAGGGTATTGGTCAGCAATTCATTTAAGATCAGACCACAAACACTGGCCACTTTGCTTGACACGGTCACAGGCTGTAGTTGCAGGTCAAACGTTAAATCTGGTGCGATTGCGGTGTGAGTCGTCGCAACTTGTCGAACAAGCATTGAAACATATCGATCTAGGTTGACTTCAACTTGGTTGTGGCTTTGATGCAGTAAATCTTGAACGAGGCTGATCACACGAATACGACTGCTACAGTCGCGCAATTTCTCAAGGGTTTCGGGATGGGTGACGCGACGCTGCTGCATGTTTAACATGCTGATCATGAGCTGCAAGTTATTTTTGACGCGGTGCTGAATCTCTTGTAAGAGAGCTTCATTTTCGGCTACGGCGTGCTGTAGATGAAGCTCAGCCTGTTTGCGATCGCTGATGTCTGCGGCGAAGCCAGTGAAGACTGTGGGGTGACCTGAGTCATCGTATACGGGTTTCACCTGGGCAAAAATCCAGCGCACCTCTCCATCAGGGCGAATGATTCGATATTCTCGGGTGATGCTGTCGTCAGCCCCTTGAAATTGATGGTGAACAGACTGGTTAATCTTAGCTCGGTCATCAGGGTGAATAGATTCCATCCAAGATGACGAATCAGCATACAAACTCTCGCAGGGTTTCCCCCAAATCGTTTCATAGGCAGGGCTGACATAGATAAACTCGCCCGTCGTTGCCGATCGCAAAAACACCAGTTGGCTAATCGTTTTCGCAATCATTTGAAATCGCGACTCGCTCTCCTGAAGCCCTAGCTCGGCCTGTTTGCGATCGGTAATATCGGTTTCAACGACTGTGGCATTCCAGTATTCTCCGTCTTGATTCCAGGTATAAATACCGTTAGCCAAAATCCAACAAAACGTCCCGTCTTTTCTACAAAACCGATATTCTATAGTCTGTTCAGAACTCTGGCGGTTTTGGATGACGGCCTCAATCATGGGAGCAACAACCTGTTCCAGATCGTCAGGATGAATGCGCGATCGCCACAGGGTATTCGTTTTTCCTCCAGTGAAATCATCTATAAACTCGGCTGCGGTAAATTCGGCTGCCGTATAGCCAAAGAGTTCTTCACAGCGCTGGGAAATCATGTCATACGTCACGGTTCGATTGGGGTAGAGGCGCAGCCTTAAAATAACGGCGAGCACTTTGTCAAGAACGGCCTGGAGTTCTGCCCGCGATGTTTCTAGCGCTGCCGTTTGTTCGGTGACCTGTCGGTAAAGTGCTCGCTCATACTGCGATCGCAAGTGTTCTGTTGCTCGGCGTTCTGATAAATCCTGAAACGTCACAAGAGCCCAAAGCACCTCTTGGTTGCCGTCTAAAATCGGCACAGCTCGAACCTCTAGAGGAATGCGGCGACCTTCAACTTCGATTTCCATATCATCGGCATATCCTATCTCTCCTTGCAGTGCCCGGACGAGGGGCAATTGCTCAGTGGGGTAGGGGCGATCGCCATTTCCTTCATAGATTTGATAGATCGCCGTCAGGTCTTCTAAGGGCACATCGACACGATCGTTTTGCACAATCTGCTTGCCTGCCGTGTTGATCAACACCCGACGCCCCGTTGGATCATAGAGCGAGACGCCCATAGGAATCGCCTCCAGCAGCAGCAAAAGACTGGAACTATCGTTATATTTGGCACTTGATAAAGCATCAGCATGGGCAGATTGAGTGCGGCCAACAATAAATCGAATCATGAGGTAAGCAAGCCCCATCCCAACTGCCATCGAAAGCAACAGGACCAATAGCACAAGCCATAGGCTAACAAGCCGATCGGCTACAACAAAATCCATAACGTTTAGATCTGGCTCTATTCCCAGAATTAAACAATGCAGCTAACTCTAAGTGAACTACTAGATTGACATTCCTTCGAGTTAGCTCAGAGCTAGAACAGTTAAAAACAATAAGACTTATTAAACCTATTATGAAGTAATGATAAAAATCGCCGAAATTTTGCTGGCATTAGATTTTAGAGCCTTTGCATAAAAATCGCTAGAAGCTTTTACCAGAAAAGATTTCGAGAATCTTTAATCCTATTTCACCACAGCTACATTACTAGACATACTTTAAAAGCGAAAAGTTATCTTGAGCTTGGCTTCCATAGACATATTTTGTATTTCTGTACCATTTTTCTCCCGACGATTTAGATGAGCTCTTAGACAAAGAGGCAAGTGAGCACTCAATAAATTATTCACGTAACATTAGCTTACACAAGACTAATTCACACGAATCTTAATACAACGAGGGTAATAGATGAGTTTCGTAACCTATTACCCCTACTAAGTAGGCAGTTTGAATTAAATGTAAGATAGTGAGGTAGCCCGAGATAAGTCCTATGCCCGCCCCATTGCGCATCAGTTTAACCGAGGAGGAAGCGCGTACCCTAAGCGAGTTGCGGGAAGCCC
>JBARXP010000468.1:0-6322 GCA_049647405.1 Elainellaceae cyanobacterium
GGGCTTCCCGCAACTCGCTTAGGGTACGCGCTTCCTCCTCGGTTAAACTGATGCGCAATGGGGCGGGCATAGGACTTATCTCGGGCTACCTCACTATCTTACATTTAATTCAAACTGCCTACTTAGATGGTAATGACTGTAGACAAAGCCACTAGACAGCTTCTGCAAAGCACCGTGGATGGTACTGAATGACGTTAACTGCTTGCTGATGTGCCCAAAACAGGATGCATTGATCTGTTCAGTCAACGGCTGTTTAGTCAACGGCTGTTTAGTCAACAGAGTAGATGTCGGTAATGCGAAGTCGCTTAAGTTAGTCGCTTAAGTTAAATGAATGACGCTTATTTTAGGAATATCGACTATTTCGATAGATGCGGTTGATGGAGTTTGTCAGTCTTGGATTGACAGTGAGATATCAGAGTGCGCGCGTCTCATACAGCTATTTTTCCCAAAAAATAATAGAAACCAGTGTAGAAACTCTATGAACTTTGTAAATATTTCAATCCGACACTCTTTCGACATTCTCAAGATTGAAACAAGCGGTCAGGCCACAATCGAGAAAAACGGTAGATGAAGGACGGGTAGGACGCAGCAGTGGATGGTTTTTTTACAAAACTGCATCGTAATTGCACTGTAATTGCGCCGTAATAGAACTGTCTTGACGTAAAGACACGGGAGAGTCCGGAAGCGTGGTAGCCCCGTGATTTTAATCCGGGGCAGAAACGCGACTCGTGCGGCTTTAGCCGCAGTCAACAATGATGCGGATCATTGATGTATGCCTGAATCTTAGCCGTGCTGACAGCTCCAGTCGTGTCGTAGAAATAGGAGCGAGGCCACAGGCTAGGTAGTTTGCATAAGTGAGGAAATTCCTGTCTGAGCAGCCGAGATGAGCGACCCTTAAACGCCTTGGCAATCTCATGAATCGCCACATCGCTAGAATGCTCAACCCATACATGAACATGGTCGGGCGCAACCTCCAGAGCTTTGATAAGCCATTTCTTCTCAACTGCAACTTGATAGAGAATAGCTACCAGCCTATTCTTAACCTCACCCACTAAAACAGCTTTGCGACGCTTTGGAATCCAGACAAGATGGACATGGGCAAGTCCTACTGCATGAGCGGTTCTTCGATACTTGTTAGATGGTTTTCTCATGTTGATAGTTTATCATTTATCAACAAAGCGAGTTGTCCTATCAATATGGCTAAACCAAAGAAGCTGTGGGGATGTCAGCAAGTTTTATTGCATCCCGAATCAGAGCAAAAAGCAGTCCTAGAGTATTTGTGTGGTGAGGCCAATAAGGTCTATAACTGCGCGACCTATTACGCTCGTCAGGTTTACTTCAAAACAAAGCGGTTCCCAAGTAAGGCTGAAATCTGTTCAGTCATGCAGTGGAATCGTCATTTTTCTGCCATGTATGTTTCGGCTGCTCAGCAGGTGTGCAACGGTGTAGCAGAAGCGTTCAAGGGCTTTAAGGAGTTGCTGAAGCTGTTTTATGCAGGGGGTCTAAAAGAGCGGCCAAAAGCACCTAATTATCGGGATAAAGGGTTGTTTACAGCATCCTATCCGGTGAGGTGGTTGAAGCTTGCTAATGAAGGTATCCGTATCCCCTTGGGCCTGAAAGTGAAGACGTGGTTTGGACTGGATTCAATTCATGTCCCAATGCCATCTAATCTGGACTGGAAGACCATCAAAGAAGTGCGGATATTGCCTCGCAATGGATGCTTCTACGCTGAGTTTGTCTATCCAGTTGAACGGTTTGCGGTTGAGTTGGATTCCAGCAAGGCTCTTGGTATTGACCACGGCATTGACAACTGGCTGACCTGCGTTAGCACAGTCGGAACCAGTTTCATCGTTGATGGTCGGCATCTCAAGTCGGTAAACCAGTTTTACAACAAGCGGGTCGCAACGCTAAAAGAAGGACAATCACAAGGATTTTGGTCTAAGCAGCTTGCATCCATCACCGAAAAGCGTAATCGTCAGATGCGTGATGCGGTGAACAAAGCGGCTCGTTTGGTTGTGAATCACTGCATTGAACATGGCATCGGCACGATTGTATTTGGCTGGAATCAGGGGCAAAAGTCCGGCTCTCACATGGGGCGCAAAACGAATCAGAAGTTTGTGCAGATCCCAACAGCACGATTGAAGCAGCGCACTAGTCAGTTGTGCCAGCAGTACGGCATTCAGTTTATCGAAACGGAAGAGAGTTATACGTCTCAAGCTTCGTTCGTTGATGATGATGTTCTGCCCACCTACGGTGAAAAACCCGACCAGTGGAAATCATCAGGCAAGCGAGTGAAGCGGGGCTTATTCCGTACCGCGATGAACCAGTATGTAAATGCAGATGCCAATGGCGCGGCCAATGTAATTAGAAAAGTAGCGGGAACTGCTGGAATAACCTGGCAGAACTCAGTAGAGGCGGCTTTGACTTCGCCTGCAAGAGTCCGATTTTGGTCTGCTTGCGAATCCCCGTGTCTTCAGACCGGGGAGTAGTCAATCAATAAAAGCACCTGGAAACGAGACAAAAATCGAAAAATCATCCACGATATTAGTATTTCGCAAGGCTAGGTATTTTGTGGGTGTAGTGTTGACGTTTGTACCGAGTGGCGACAATCGACGAGCAATGAAGTCGTTTGTTGAGGTCAGGCTACGTGCATCAAAAGGAGCCAACGCGGGTCATAGAGCGGAGGTTTGATATGGAATTCCTAGAATTTCTGATACAAAAAGAGGGCGATCGCTCTTGGTTGCCTCTAGACTCGCCCGAAGCCGAGATCTTAGAGGGGCGCTATCGAGTCATGGCTCGGTGCGATCGCGGCAATGCCCCCGTTGACATTCGGATTACATATCTCGATCTAGAAGCTGTGCCTCCTCGTCGGCGCGTTCACAATGTCACCCGACCCACGACTGACCGAGGGCTCTTGGCTGTGATGCCTTTTTCTCCTCTCAGCACAGGCACTTGGACTCTCCGCTGCGCCGCCCCCGTCAACGCTCATGAAAAGCCTGAGTGGCACTATACGCTTCAGCTTCAGGTGCTTGAAGAAAACGCTCACCACGAAGCAGATTTCGAACCTGAATTTGACCCTGAAACCCTGAACGAGACGACCTCACGGTCTCTTTCTGAAGATCAAACAACAGATGTTGAGTCATCTCCTCCTGAGGCACCGTCTGTATCTCAAGGCATACACCTTATTGGAGAAGAGCATTCGACTGAATCGAATGAAACTGAATTGGATGAAATAGCTCAGGATGAGGCTCAAGACGATCTGCTGCAAGATCCGTGGTCGAGCAACGTCCACGCGGTGCAAGCCCAGGGAGGCGAAGCAGCATTCCGTCAAGAAGACGTATCTGATCGCGGCGCAGAAGCTCGCGGTGCAGAAGCTCGCGGCGCAGCAGCATTCAATTCTGAAGGCAGTTCTGACCGCGATGACTTTGATCTCGATGCCATGGCTGATGCGGGGCAGCCTGAAGGGGATGAGCTAGAACCAGCAGAGCTAGAACCAGACGCTGTTATCTCAAAACCAGAAGAGCACGCTTCAGCGGAAACGCAAGCTCCCTTGGCGGATATTTTGTCTGATGTGGGACATCCTGAGTCTGTTGCAGCATCAGCAGAATTGACTGTGCCAGAAGATCTAGAGCCAGACCATTCACCACTAAATTTAGATATAGAGCCGCCAGCTGCCGATCTTTCAGCGGAAGCATTATCTTTTGATGCAGAGATGTCTGACGAGACATCTCCAGAAGAACGAGCGGTGCCATCCCAGAGTCCCACTAGCCTCCCGGCTGAGTGGGAAAACCTGCCGTTAGACATGCAGCAAGAGATGGCGCAGATGTTTCAGGCTGTCGATGACATGGCTGCTGACATCTTGGCCTCGATGAACCAGAGATTTGAGTCGATTTTTCCTAACTCTTCAACGGCATCTCCTCCAGAATTGCCCGTGTCAGACTCGCAAGATCTCAGACCTCAAGAGGCTGAGCCGCAAGCGCCTGAGCCTCAAGGGCTTGAATCGCAAGTCTCAGAATTTTCACCGTCGGACGCATCCCCAACGCCGATGCCCTCAGGAGACGCAGAACTCCCCGAAGTCCAATCAGCTCTGAGCCTTCCCCAGGAAGATTCGCGACTATCTCAGTCAAACATCACCTCAGACGAAAGCAGTGAGGCATTGCCATCTGTTTTGTCTCCACCCTCAGATTCTGCCGCACCGCAGAAGGCTCAGGTTGCGGCTGCAATCCCCAATGTAGAGCTGCGACTGGCCCAAGATGCATTCAGCGTAGGCCGAGGACAGCCTTTGACGGTCAGGGGTCATATCGTGGCTGCGCCGTCTAGCTTGCCCCAGGCTTTGGCTTCACCTCGCCCCAGTGTGTCGTCTCTCAACGTCGTTTTGACCCTACAACTCACCGATCCCCAGACGGGTGCGGTGCAAGCAGAAACACATCAACCGCTGACTCTATCTGCGTCGGAAGAGTCGCAGACTTCGTTTGAACCACTTCCGTTTGAGATCGTGTTAAATCTGGCTCCGACGGTTCAGACCTATCTCCTGCTGGGCGAAGCTGTGCTGTCGCTAGATGAGAACTTAACAGGTGAACCATCACCCCAACCGGAAAATTCCACTGCTCCGATTTCGTTAATTTTGGCGAGCTACGGGTTTGTGGTGACCCTGGAGATGGATGCGTTGCTGGGAGCGATCGCCCAGCCTTCAGAGATGTTGTCTGCAATCGACCCGCCATTGGCCTTTGTCGAACCAGACGAAGAACCTGCTCAGGCAACCCCAACCGAGCACCTGCCGCCGCGACCTTTGCGAGTGTCGAATCAGCTCAATTTGCCGCCCCAACTGTATGACGCAGAGGCTGATGATGCGGTTGGCGATCGCCCTCCCTTAGATCTGCCTGAATTTGTCAAAAGTTCGACGGCGATCGCCCCAGGGTTGCTGTACCTGGTCGGTCTTTCTCATCTAGCCGATGGCTCTTCAGACTCGGATGGGGTTGAGGGCAAAGAGTCTGAATCTAAAGATGCAGAGGCTGAAGACTCTGATATTAAATTTTTAACCTCTGGGGATTCAGATGGAGATGCAGATGGAGATTCAGATGGAGATGCAGCGGCTGAATTTTTAGCTGTCGAGTCTCCTGTGCTCGATGAGGCAGCGGAGTTTACCGATGATGCCGAAGCCTTTTCCGACCAAGAGGCAGTGAATAGGTCATCTGAAGCGGGACAAGCCGTTGAAGCTGAAGCTGATTCCTTAGATTTCTCAGAAGATTTCTCAGAAAAATCCTCAGAAGATTTCTCAGAAACGGGTTTAGACGAAGACAAGGGTGAAGCCGAATTGATACCGAATCCGTTTACGGATGGGTTGCAGGGGCTAGAGTTGCCGTCGGAAAACGTTGGCGAATTTCAGCAAGCACACGCGCAGAATCTTGAGTTTGATCCGTTTGAGCTAGATTCTGGAGAGTTAGAGGCGATCGCCCTATCTGCCTCTCCTCCTGAGTCTGCGTCTCCTCCTGAGTCTGCCTCTCCAGCCAGTGCTGTCGGAGATGTAAACGGGAAGGCTGGCGATCGCACTCATCCAGTGCATCAGCCTTCTTATTCCCTTGAATCTGAGCCTGGTTCTCTTGAATCCCAGCCCGGATCAGGCTCTAGGGTCAACGACGATCACAATGAATATCAAGCTGCCCCAGCCGCCGCCCCCCCGACTGCCGAAGAGATCACGATTCCGGTGCCTCAGCTTTACCTTGCCGAAGATGAACTGGTTGCAGGGCAATCGGTGCGCATGTCGGTCACCTTGCCGGAGCTGCCCGTACAGGTTTTTGTCAAGCTGTGGGTGCAAGATCGGCAAACCCGAACTCTGCTCGATGGCCCTCGCTGGATTGCAGATTTTATTGCTGATGGAGCAGGCAGTACGGAGGCGAGAATTCAATTCACCGTGCCGCTTGGCTGTGTAGAAATGCGAATCGAGGCGATCGCCGTAGATGTGCTGTCTCAGCGAGAAAGCCACAAAACGAGCATTGACCGCTTGGTGGTTCCCCCTGACCTGCCAGCCCTTTCTTTAGACGACTTTAATTGACGTTATGGCTGTAGTCAGCTGAGTTAGGACACAGACAATTTTGTGGGCGCGCACGCGCGCCCACAAAATTGTCCTAAGGCTACTGGCCGTAGCTATATCAGGCATGATCGGCTGATGGGTGGGGTGGATATGGCGAGTAAAAGTCATCAATCGTCGCAACAAACATCTACATCGTGTTAAAAATTCTTAGTAAATTAAGATTTGGTGCAGGTTTCGCAGTAGATTCAAGTTTCAGAAGGAGCTTTATCTGAGCCTCTTCTGTTGTTATCC
>JBARXP010000469.1:0-3703 GCA_049647405.1 Elainellaceae cyanobacterium
GATCCATTCGTGAGAAGTTTCGCAGGCTAGACACAATCCCAACCATGCGTTCAGCGGCTAGATTGACGCTCTGCATGAGCTTTGGCAAGTCTTTCATGAGGAAGTCAATCTCGATCTCGTTTTCGAGCTTGGCGATCGCCTCCCAGTCCATTGGTCGAGAGGCTGGAGGCAACGAATTTGAGAGCACTTGCCGTGCGATAGTCGCAGGAGTCTCTGAGCCGAGACTGCCTAGTGGCTCCGAATTTTCTGACGTTTGTCTCTCAGGTTGAATCGAAGTTGAGGATGCTCGATGTGCATTTACTTGATGTGCATTTAATGGTTGAAATGCTGTCGATAACGAGCTGTTTTGTGACTGCTGATAAAACTGTTGATAAGCCTTGACTAATTTCGTTAAATCTGTGACGTACTGGTTCAAGAAATCGAAATTGCCGCTGATGCAGTTGACTGGATTTTTAATTTCATGAGAAACTCCTGCAATCATTCGCCCTAAGCTCGACATCTTTTCGCTTTGAGCTAAATGGGCTTGCGTTTTTTCATGCAGGAGTGCAGTGGTGAGGCGATGAATTTCAGCTTGGGCAATCAGTAATTGATGAACATCTAAGATGGAACACTTGCCTCCTTCTAGGGTGACGACGAGAGGTTCATAGAGCAAGTGGGTGGGACGGTGGAGTGAACGCTGGGCTGCTTCAACGATCGGCAGATCCCAAGACAGCATCAGCGGATCACTCTGAATAAACGGATAGAGAACCTTTAGAGGTCGCTCCAAAAAAAGTTCTAGGCTGTAAGGGCGACTCATTTGGGCAAGAAAGCGTTGTCGCGAAATCATACCCGCAAAATCACCCTGGTCAAACAGCAGCACACCGGGCAAAACAGGATCTTCGGTAAAAAGAGTCATCAACTCTTTGCCACTAGCGATCAGCGGCAAAGAAACCTGGTGGAGCAGTAAATCTCCCAAGGTTGAGGTCACAGTGAGGTCGGTCAACTTTGGATACACAACGGTATCTGGAAGCAAAGTCATAGTGTCTATCATCAGAAAAATGTGACAAAAGAACGCAGGACAGGCAAACTGGCGTGTCGAGGTTCAGTTCAGAGAAAGCAGTGCTGACATAGCAAGGGGTGCGATCGCCAACGACGCAGCAGTCTTAATAGAAGAGTCTTGGCTCATTGCTGGGGGCTCGTTCTTGATCTCGCGCCCCATCGCTAATTTTAGGGTTTTCGTTTTCTCTCAGACCTGTTCAAGGATGCAGCCGTTCAGGGGAGCCTCTTTTGTTGCTTTATAACGTCATATTTTTTTAGCGTACAAAGTGATCTTTGGAGCTGATGTAGAGGCAACTGGGTCTAACCCTAATCTTTAATTCTCGCTTCGAACAATACTATTTCGTCTAGAGTGAAGCGCTACTAGAAGCCTCAATAGACGCACCCGTGGGGACAAGTTTTGCTTTGAGTGTTTGACTGACAGTGCGATCGCCCTCACCGTCAGCACGACTCTTTGATGCTCCACTCAAGACCCAACTCCAATGTACTGCTTAAAATTTAAGGTAGCCTTAAGAGGTTGTGGGTACAGATACAGGCGTACCTGCTGCTCTTGGGGCAGCAGTGAGGCTAAAAATCTGGAGCCAGCTATTTTTTGATGACTGCTGATGCTGATGAGGTTGTGATCTAGATATGCCGCTGAAGCCATCCCAGATTCAAGCGATTCTCAACGCGAAGCGTGAGGATTTTGAGGCATTTAATCAGAGAGCGCTCAGCTTGCTCGAAGATTACTACGAAAAACTCGACAAGATTTCTACATGGCCAGTTGAAAAATTGCAGACAGAGCTTGCGAAGCAGTCGGGCCAGATCGGGGCGCGATCGCTTGAATCATGCGAAGGTCATTCTCACTGTGTTATGGCGTCTAACCTGAGTTGGCAGAGCCGTGAACAGAGTATTGCTTGGGTGCGCGATCGCCTCACGGGCATCAGCACGTTTGCAGTTGACGGTTCGCAGATTTTTCCGGGCAAAGATGTCTCGATTCCTGTGGCGTTGGTACAGATTGGCTGGTTTGAAAACCCTCATCTCGAACGGGGGGACTACGACAAAGACATCGAGTTAGATGTCATGACTCCGGCTGATCTCCAAGTCAAGAACAGTAGCGAACCTGCCGATCGACGGGTCAACTTCCGTCGTTTTGAGATGGAAACTCAGCGTCTCGTTCGCTATATCGAAGAACATCACGACTGCCAAGATTGCCTCGTCTTTTTTGATGGATCTCTGGTCGGCACCTTTGCGGAAGCGTTTGATGCCGATCTCCGAGAAGAATATGTGCAGCGCTTTCGGGGCTTACTTGATGCTAGCCAAATTCATCGAGTGCCTTTAGTCGGCTTCATTGACACGACTTACGCCCGCGACTTGACGGTGATGCTACAGCATCTGTTTAAGCTGCCCGATAGTTCTGCGATTCATGATGCACAGTTGCTCAATCGATTTATGGAATGGGGCGATCGCACCCCTTTCTTTCAGTGCGATCGCACAGGCATTTTGCGTGACTACGGCGAACAGCGTGACCAAATCGCTTTCTGCTATCTCAAAACGACCCGAAACAGCTACCCTGCCCGGATCGAAATGCCCCTGTGGCTTTACGAAGCAGGGCTGGCTAATCGCGTTATGGATTGGGTTCGCGGTGAGGTGATTATCGGCAGTGGTTACCCCTATGTCATCGAAACTGCCGACCAGACTGCCGTTTTGCAGGCAGACGATCGCCAAGCTTTCTTCAAAATCTTACAAGATTGGTCAGAACAAGAAGACATCACCCTGAGGTTGTCGCGCAAGATGATCAGCAAAAAGCGTCGGCGCTAACCCAGCAACCTGTCACCACTCTGAACCCTTATAGAGATTCAGGGGCTTCAGACGAAGATGGAGAAACGGCTTCAACCGTCGTTGGGTCAGCTTCTTCGCCAAACCAAAGCACCACATACCCGCCGTAGATTCCTACGCCGATGGCGTTCCATTCTCGGCTGACCCAGGCACCCTGGTTGAGCATCACAGCCTTATGACCATCGCTATTGCTCCAGCTCTCAAATGCTGCTGTTGCCGATGCCTGATAGTCTCCCGGAGCCCCAAACAAATTCTCGTAACCCTGACCCGGATAGCCCGTGTTGAGCCGTTGGGGTGCCTCCCACATGCAGGGCCAGCTTTCCTGATCTTCAAACGAGTAAGGACAATCGCTCCAGCCATGGGTAATCGCATCGATTCCCTGTTCGAGATTATGTTCGAGGTCTAACACATGGCGATTGGCAAGCTGAGTCAGGGCAGGTGATAGAGGAATAGCGGCCAAGCCCGCTTCTTCGCGATAGTTGGTAATGAGTTGGTAAAGCTGAGTTTCTTCTTCGCTCAGGTCGTCACCACTGCACGATGGAGCCGTGAGGATGTCTTGTTCGCGACAGTCTCCCGATTGTTCTGCAACTTCATCGGCAAGAGACTCTGGAGAATCGGCCTCTGCATCGTCTTGATCTGCATCAGCAGGACTTTCTACCTGCTGAGCAAGATGCTGCGCTTCTATAGCAAAAGAGGCGGCGGCAAAAGAAGAGGCGATCGCCCCCGTGCTTACAGCGGTGAGTCCTCCTCCCAGACCCATGAGAAGAACCGAGAGAGAACGTAACCAGGTCATTACAATAGCCTCCAACAATTAAACTGCGTGAGAGTGAGCTTAGACAATCTTTCATAT
>JBARXP010000470.1:0-1601 GCA_049647405.1 Elainellaceae cyanobacterium
CGGTTCTTTACGGCGGCAACACGGCGTGTATCGAAATCAGTATCCAGGGCACTCGACTCATTTTTGACGCAGGAACTGGGTTAAGAGTGTTAGGAGAGCATTTGCGTCATCTTCCAGCAGTTGAAGCGCAGCTCTTTTTTACCCATACCCAATGGGATCGAATTCAAGGGTTTCCCTTTTTTACCCCTGCTTTTGACCCCCAAAACTGCTTCCATATCTATGGTGCGACTGGGCTCAATGGAGCATCAATTAAACAGCGCCTCACCAGCCAAATGCTGCGCCCTAATTTTTCAGTGCCATTGCAGGTGATGCGGGCAAATCTTTGCTTTCACAACATCAACGCAGGGCACTTGCTACAGATTGGTGATATCACCATAGAAACCATTTCTCTCAGCCGTTCTAACGGGGCTTTGGGCTATCGCATCAGCTGGAACGGCCACTCGGTCGTCTATGCCACAGATACTGACCATACGCTTGACTCACCCGATGAAGGTATGCTGTATCTTGCTCAAAATGCAGATGTTTTGATTTTTGATACGGCCTATGAAGACCATACCTACTATGATTCATCGTCCTGCTCGGCGTCTCGCAACCCTCAGGTATGGCGGGCTAGTATTGAAGCCGCTCTTTCAACCAACGTAAAACAAATCGTTATGTTTCATCACGACCCGGCTCATGATGATCAGTTTTTGACGAAGGTCGAGCGAGAAATGCAAGATATCTATCCCAATGTCTTGATGGCACGGGAAGGGATGACGATTCACGTCAAGGGATAACCTTTGAGGTCAAGACAAAGCTCCCCCTCAGCAACGAGCTTGCCGTTTTGACTTAGCGTCTGTAAGCGAGATACAACGACAGATTTAAGGACTGAAGTGCCTTCGCTAGATAGTCTCGGCGCTCACTCGTTGATCTTGGATTGGCTGATTCTGGATTGACTGATCCTGGATTGGCTGTGGAGAACGTGTGGCGATCGCCATCATTGCCATCAGAGCTAGGCGTGAAACTTTGTTGACGGGCGGCTAGACGGCCTCTCAAAAAAGCCTCATGTCACTGGCTTTTGGTCTGAGCTGTGCATTGGCGTTGCGGAACGATTATGCTGGCAAACCGACATTGATATTTATAAGCTTGTCCATATAGCTACAGCCAGTAGCATTAGTCTCGTTCTTCAGGTGACCTAACTCATTTGACAAGCTGTGATTGAGGGAATTGGTAACTGTTAAGGGGAGCTAATCATTCAGTCTTAGTCTATTCAGTCTTAGTCTATTCAGTCTCGATCTGAGATGAACCTTGAGCGACAGGTGCAGATGAGTGAGTTCAATAGTCCTTCTGTCAGCATGGATAGCATCGTGCTTTAACTGTTGACCCCTCACAAGGAATCTAGTGCCGTGAGTTATCCGTACTTGATCTATCTAGTGAGCCTGCCGGATAGCCATGATTAATAGTGATGGCTGATAGCCATGACTGACTGCGGTTAAAATAGTTTGCTCCCAGAGAGTTGCGGTCAAAGTGTATTCCTCTAGAATAGGCTGAATGCATCCTAAGGCTTTAAAAGAGCTTAGTGAATTCGGGCAGATATTCATTCTCCAGTGACAGTATGACCC
>JBARXP010000471.1:0-2610 GCA_049647405.1 Elainellaceae cyanobacterium
CAATTCGAGGCAGCCACGGTTTACCATGAACCGTTAGCCCCCCGACTGGACGAATCAGTCGCGGTGGGTTAGCCATCTGTGGGTGCTGAGAACACTCGCAGATGGTGCCAAGTTCTTGAGTTCTGAACTAAGCCATCGGTGAGACAGCTTAATGAAAAAGCATACGCATACCGCCGTTTGAAGTCAACCGTAGAGGAAGAAGAGTTGGGAGAGAGGAGTCAAGAGTCGGGAGTGAGGGAAAGGAGATCTGGGCTATGCTCAGGCCAACCAATGCCCAGCTTTCCTCCCACCTCGACCCAGCAGTTAGGGGATTATTATGAAACAGTCCACCTATTTACCCAAATAGGGATCTTAGGTGGAAACTTTCTCTCTAATTATTTCTCTCTAATTAATAGCTATCTCGCTTTAACCCTAAGTTGGGGCAGTGCTTTAAGCCACTCATCCAAAGCGAAGAATCTCTACGTTCGCCCTTGGCGCATCGGCTAGGCCGATCTCCCCCCTCAAAACGCCCATTCCATCCTGCCAAACGCTCTTTTTGGCGGCATGGCAATGACTATAATTGAGGGCAGATGTTCGATCCTCAGTGCCTTTTATGACCCAGCAGCCCACCTACGGCCCCCACAACCCGCACCCGCTATCGACGCTACGGACGGAACTGGTGTGGGAGGGCAAGGATGACGAGTATGGCGATCGCCGTGAGGTGGATATTGCTGGGTGTGCCATACCGATGCAAAGGATTGAGCGCATTGATGAACCGCGACGGGCAGCGGCGGCAACAGGGCAGTTAGAGCTTTTTGAACAGCAAAACTCGAAGCAGAAAGTCCCCCTTGCTAAGGGGGATTTAGGGGGATCTCTTCGCACCGTAGACATCAAACTCACCCAATTCCTCCCCTCCCTCGCGGAAGTGCCCACCAAAGCACTGGAAGCCATCAAAGAACGGGCAATCAAAAGCGGCTTTGATTTTATTGACTTCTGGGCGGTAGATTTTCACTGGCAACCGGGCAAACCCTTGCCGTAGAGATAGACGTTTAGGAGGTCAGATCATGCAACAGGTTGATATTACCGATGCTCAAACTCAAATTGATCAACTTCTGCAATCTGCCCTACAAGGGGAAGAAGTGATTATCACCCGTAACAACCAGCCGATTCTAAAGTTGATTCAGATTCTACCCGTTACCAAACGACGACAACGCGGTAGTGCCAAAGGTCACATTTGGATGGCTCCAGACTTTGATGAACCCCTCGAAGACTTTAAAGAGTATATGGAATGAAAATACTCCTGGATACGCATACCTTTCTTTGGTTCATTAACGATAGTCCCGAACTGAGTAGCCCTGCTGCCGATCTTTTGGAGTCTGATGTTGATTTGCTCCTCAGTATGGCTAGTCTCTGGGAAATCGCTATCAAAGTCAGCCTCAATAAACTGACGTTACCTGATAATTATGAGCGGTTTATCCCTCAGCAGATTACTCTTAACAACATTGAAATTCTGACCATTACCTTTGAGCACCTGGCAGTTGTATCCAGGCTACCTTTCCATCATCGTGATCCCTTCGATCGCTTACTGATTGCTCAATCCATGTCTGAAAAACTTCAAATTGTTAGTGTTGATACACAACTTGATCGTTATGGGGTCAGTCGAAAATGGTAGTCATCAAATTTTTGGTATGTCGAGCATTGATGGATGCCCTCGGTTTTGATGGCATGATCCTTTTCTTGCGACAGTTTGAGCAAGGTCGAGGTGACTCGTCAGCAACGCCTAGAAAACGTTTCTTTAGACGATATTTTTGACGAGGTGCTGATGCATCTAGAATTTCTACGGACTGGTGGCAGCGCCATTCCGGCAGTGTTGCAGCTTGTGCGCTACTCCACGCCCGAACGACTCAACGAAATTATCAAGTATCACGAGGAAAATGGTGCGTTTATCGCCAATCCTCACACCTATGTTTTGGAAGACGGAGGCCGCAAGTCCGTTGATGTGGCTCAGCTTGAGTTCAAGAAAAAAGTCGATCCCTACGGATTGCTAAATCCCGGCAAGATGAAAGCCTGGGACAAGCAAGAATGAGCTGCCCCCAATCTAATTGGGCGATACGGGCTACGCCTAGGCAAGCCAACGCCCCACGGGATGAGCACGACAATGCACCCACCCCATGAGACGCTAATCGGGCTGAATCTACTCAATCTGAACGGTTTTGGTGAGAATGCACATCATCTCACCAGGGCGCTCTGTAGGCATGGGTCGGCTCCACTCATTTGGCTCGGCATAGCCCAGTCGATGAAGACTCTTGATCACGATTTGGATCGCTTTAGGCGAACCGTAGAGCAAGTGACGCACCGACTCATTGTGCGGGCTGGACTTTGGATGAGACGGAAAATTGTCACCGGAAGCAGTGGACGCAAACGCGCCCGAATGGGATTGAAACATGAGGTTCTGGTTCCTTGTAGAAATAAACAACGGAAGGAAACCAGAACTCAGTCCCTCAGCTACCCCGCAATTGTGTGCAATTCGAGGCAGCCACGGTTTACCATGAACCGTTAGCCCCCCGACTGGACGAATCAGTCGCGGTGGGTTAGCCATCTGTGGGTGCTGAGAACACTCGCAGATGGTGC
>JBARXP010000472.1:0-15992 GCA_049647405.1 Elainellaceae cyanobacterium
AGCGTGATCCGCTTCACTGTGCCGTACTCGACAAAGACCTCTCTCAGGTCTTCTTCAGTAGCCTGAAAAGACAGGTTTCCGATATAAATTGTCACGGTCTTCTCCAACCCAAATTCAGTCAGCCTAAAAAAAGTATTCGTCTATACCTAGCTCGGAGAGAATCTAAAGAATCACCAGAACCTGTATGGCTCTTGACGATCAGCTACCGAACTAGATTCGGTGCCATCATAACTGATCTCAGAGCAAATGGCAGCTATCTCCAGAAAAAGTCGGCAGTTCTCAGTATGGCTGTGCCATAACGCCTGCGCCTGAAGCGCGGGCTACACAAAATAAAGTCCCGCCGGGACTGGCAAGCGATGGATCTTAGCCCCAGCGAGGCTTTCGCACTTGGAGTCGCGGGCGAGCTAGGAGCGTAGCCAGATAGCGGATTCGCCATACTGAGAATTGCTGAGAAAAAGTCGTCAGATTTCTGTCTGAGGACTTTTGAGGAATCGCTACAATGAGACGAGCATTAGCATTAGATGAGCCGAGAATCGCTTCATGAGCTACTGTCTCAATCCGGCGTGTCCTTCCCCGAAGAATCCTCCTGACAATAGTCCTCTTGACAATAGCCCTCTTGATAATAGTTCTCTTGACAAGAGTTCTCTTGACAAGAGGCAGTGCCAAGGGTGCGGAAAGCCTCTGCTGCTTGCAGAACGCTATCAGGCTCTGGAGCCTATCGGCGAAGGTGGGTTTGGTCGCACCTTTGTTGCCATTGATGTGACGCAGCCCGCTTCGCCTCGCTGTGTGATTAAGCAGATTTTGCCGCGTCAGGGCGATCGCCATACCCGCGATGAAATTGAGCGCTTTCGCCAAGAAGCAGCACGCTTGAAACAGCTCGGCAATCATCCCCAGATTCCCCAGTTTTTTGATGCGATTGAGCTGCCTGATGCTCATTACCTGGTGCAGGAGTACATTGAGGGGCGCAACATGGAATCCCTGCTAGAAGAGCGTGGCTCTTTTCCGCCGCGAGGGATTCGACAACTGCTCAATGACCTGCTGCCAGTGCTGAGTTACGTTCACGATCAGCGCGTCATCCACCGCGACATTAAGCCCCAAAACTTGATTGCGCCGCCCGACAATTCCCCTGTCGTTCTCGTCGATTTTGGAGCCTCAAAGTTTGCCACGGGAACGGCGCTCGCCCGTACCGGAACGCTGATCGGCAGCGCCGGATATTTGGCTCCTGAGCAGGCCATGGGCAAGGCTGTTTTTTCGAGCGATCTCTATAGTCTGGGTGTCACCTGCGCTCACTTGATGACAGGCATTCATCCCTTCGAACTCTACTCTGTCAGTCAAGATGGCTGGATCTGGAAACAATATTTGCTGGAACCGATTGGGGACGAACTGGCCTATGTAATTGACAAAATGCTGCGGCGTGCCCCAAACCAGCGCTATCGAACGGCAGCCGCTATTTTAGAAGATTTGCGATCGCCTCCCGCTGCGGTCACCCAAGCTCAGTCTCGCTCTAAGTCTTACTCTCTTCCCAAATTCATTGCCCCGAAGGAGTCCCGCAATTTAGCCCTCGACGCGGGTTATGGCCTGGAAAATGCCTCTCCCGATGGTGTTGATGACATGGAACCGATGGAGGATGGCGGGGCGTATCCTCGCAAATCGTGGGACTGCTTGCATCAGCTTACGGGACACGGCGGAGCCATCACAGCGGTGGCGGTCAGCCCCAGCAGTCAGATCATTGCCAGCGGCAGCACCGATCGCCGCATCATTCTCTGGAATCTGCAATCGGGCACAAAGCTACACACCTTTGAAGGGCGATCGCTCTGGAATAACTCTGGCCATGGCGATCGCATCAATGCCCTCCGATTTACCCCCAACGGTTCAGCCCTGATTAGCGCCAGCGACGACGGCACGATTAAGCTGTGGGATTTGGCCGAACGCAAGATGATCAGCACGCTTTCTAGCTCTGAATGGGTGATTTCGGCGATCGCCATCAGCCCTGATGGCAATCTGCTGGTCAGCGGCGGAGCCAACGGCGCAATCGAACTCTGGGACTTGGAACGGGGCGAATTTATCGAGCGCCTGTGGAAACACGACGATCGCATCAGTGGCCTTGTGTTCAACCCTCAAGGGCAGACCCTGATCAGCAGCAGTTGGGATGGAACCCTGCGCCTATGGGACTTACGCACGGCTGACTTGCTCGACACTCTCAAGGCTCACCGAAACCGGGTCGGGGCGATCGCCACCAGCGCCGATTGGCGGGTTTTGGTCAGCAGCAGTTGGGACGGAGAGCTAACCTTTTGGGATATGGAACGGGGCGAAGCCATTCGAACCATCCAGGCTCACCGAGATGCCGTGCGTTACTTGGCTGCCCATGCCCATGCGGGTTTATTTGCCAGCGCGGGCGACGATGCCCAGGTCAATCTCTGGTCAGTGAGCAGCAATCTGCGATATGGCGACGCGCCGAGGGCAGCATATGAGGCACAGAAGGGGCAGTCCGATCGATATCCCAGATCCGCCCAACCTGGTGACGGTTCCGTCATTCGTGTGGATGAGAAGGAGCGATCGCCCCAGCCCCTCGCAACCGTTCGGCGTTTTTGCGTGCTCAAACATGCCTGGAGCGTCAATGCACTCGATTTCAGCCCCGATGGCCTATTTCTAGTCAGCGGCAGCGCCGATGAGAGCATCAAAGTCTGGCAGCAATCTGACAGCATCTCACCCCACTGATTCTGTTAGTTCGTCTTAGAAAACTTCGAGTGATCCGAGCCGGGATTGGCTGGTTCAGGATCGGCAAAGTCAGAATCAGGCATGGGTGGAAGCGGCGTTCCAAGCTGCGACAAGTTGAGAACATGCCCCCCGGTGACTAAATAGGTCGTGTGGGCGATCGCCCCAATGCGGCGAGTGAGGCTCCCCAGGCGATCGCGAAAGGTGCGCCCTAACGGATAGGCAGGCACCACGCCCCAGCCCGTCTCTTCTGCCACCACAATCACGTCACAGACACAGGTTTGCAGCGATCGCACCAGGGCATCTTGCTGCTGTTGCCACTCCTCCTCCTCCCAGTCCCATCCATTCGCCAACCAGGTGCCGAGGGAATCGACCAGCAGGCAGTTTGCCGCCGCTGCGTTCTGCACGGTATCGGCCACAGCAAAAGGCACCTCAACACAGCGCCAGGTCTGAGGCCGTCGCCGCTGATGCTTGGTGATTCGTTCCGTCCATTCGGCATCAGCGGGGTCAAGCTTTGAGGTCGCCACATACACCACCGACTGTCCTGCCTGCTCTCGCTCTGTCGCCAGCCACTCAGCCCACTCACTTTTTCCTGACCGGGCAGGGCCAGTGACGAGGGTGAGGGTATTGGGCGATCGCCCCTCTGAGTCTGGAATCTGGGATGAAGATTGCATGATTGGCGCTGGTTGACTGGGGGCATTGTACAGCGAGACTTTGGATGGGGCGATCGCTCGTTTAATCGACGCCTCGCATCTCCACAACCCTCATATAATTGGGGATGATGTCCTTCTTGCACTGACTTATGCCCCGACAAGACCCCGCTGTGCTCAAAGAAGTTACGGTCAGCCTTCCCTTTGGCATTGGCTCTGCCTCCTGGAAAGCCGACCCCACGGAACGTCATGCCGCTTGGGAACTCTACATCGAACTGGTGACCCGTGTAGCCGTGCAGTCGCTCAGCACCGAAACCGGAACCCTGAGAGAAGCGATGAACTCGCTCTACACGTTATTTGGCTCGACTCGTGAGATTTTGCGCAAGGCTGGCCCCGCAGTGGGCGCGTCTCACGATTCTGTGGGGGGAATTGCGATCGCCGTTCTCAATCATGGTCTGCGTCCGTTTTTGTCGAAGTGGCATCCGCTGCTGCAAGAGTGGGAAGCAACGAAAGCCGCAGGTGTCAGTGTGCAGACCCATGAGAAAGCCTGGGAACAAGAAGTTCAGTTGCGCAGCGAGCTAGAGTCTTTGCGGCAAGATTTAGAGCAATATGCCAATTCGCTGGCTGATATTGCTGGGGTCAAACATTGAGAACGACAGCATACTTTGAACAAAAGCTGTTAGATCGACCTGAAGTCAAGCGAGAGTGGTGCGAACGAGTTGTCGAGAATCCTATCAAAACGTCAATTCAGTCAAATGGAAGAATAAGCTATTGGGCTGTTATTTCAGAATATGGCGATCGCGTTCTCAGGGTGATTGTTCTGGAAGATGGAGTCACTCTCCATAACACTTACTTCGACCGCAATTTCAAATCTCGATTAGAGAAGGGCTTAGAACCATGAAAATTCAATATTTTCCAGAAACTGATACATTGTCTATTCGGCTCAATGACAGCCCCAGTGTTGAATCCGAAGAAATCGCCCCTGATGTGGTTGTTGATTTTGATGCCGAAGGTGGGGTTGTCGGCATCGACATTGACATGGCCTCTTCAAAAGTTGATCTGAAAAATTTGGACTTGAAGGGATTACTCATTCCAGAACTGATCTCAAAATCCTGACTTGGCTGAGAAATGCGGATAGATTATAGGTAGAGCGACTTTGTAAGGGTTTCTGGGAGATTGCCCAATGACGGATCAGCAGTTTGATGTATTTTTAGCACACAGCAGCAAAGATAAACCGCTGATTCGGCATGTCTATCGTCAGCTCAAAGCACGAGGCATCAAGCCCTGGCTCGATGAAGAAGAAATTGCACCAGGAACTAGCTTTCAAGATGAAATCCAGCAAGCAATTTGTCAAGTTAAAACTGCCGCTATTTTTCTTGGACAAGAAGGTCTTGGGCAGTGGCAAGTTCTAGAATTGAGGACGTTGATAACTCAATGTGTTGAGCGTAATATTTCAATCATTCCAGTTTTATTACCTGGGGTAGACTATATTCCAAAACCACTAATTTTTCTCAGAGAATTTCAAGCAGTCTCTTTTCGAGAAAAATTGAGTGAAGAAGGAATCTGTCAATTAGAACGGGGTATTACAAAATCCAAACCTATCATATCAGAGGCAGATCGATGTCCAACAAGAATCGATCGAGTTCATTACATCTATGATGAGCTGAAAGATACATTGTCAGCCTCAATTCAAGAAAGTTTGACTACGCCTATACTAAAAACATTTGGGTTCCAGTATATTCAGTTAGAACCTAGAAAAAATCTATTTCCTATGTTTGGAAAAAACTATGAAGTTCACAAGAAGCGAAAAAGGTCGTCATTCTTTATCGAGGAACTTGGAGGAGGGATTGAGCTGGAGATGGTTTCTGTTCCTGCAGGAAAACTCTTATCGGAATCGTCAGAAGAAAAAACAGTTGTTGACTCATTCTTTATGAGTAGATGTCCTGTTACGCAGGCTCAGTGGAAGGCAGTTGCTCATCTACAGCCAATCAATTGTGATTTACCACTTTCTCCCTCGAAGTTTATTGGTAAAGATAATCCTGTCGAAAGGATATCATGGCATGAATCAATTGAGTTTTGTAAACGTTTATTGGCCAAGACTGGCAGAAACTATCGACTGCCAACTGAGCTGGAGTGGGAATTTGCCTGTAGAGCGGAAACTCAGTCTAAGTTTCATTTTGGAGAAATTATAGAGACTGAATTTGCTAATTTTCTAGATGATAGTTCTTCCTCATCTACTCAAGGAACTACGAGTGTAAATAGATTTGAATATCCAAATGCACTCGGATTGTTTGATATGCATGGAAATGTTTATGAATGGTGCTTAAATCATTGGACAAAAAAGCCAATGAGAGAAGCTGATATAGAGAGATTGATTGAAAAGAGCGATAGCCACAAAAGCCGGATAATTCGTGGAGGGTCTTGGCGAGATCTTTCTGAAGGATGTAGATCATCTTATAGAAGTAAGAAGAATCCAGACTATAAAGCTGACTTTATTGGTCTTCGTATCGTTTGTATAGCTTAAGTCCTTGTGTAGATTGGTTTTCTTTACAGGTATTTATTCGGTTGTAAGGTAGAGGTTCTATTATGGAACTGTTTCTAATCTTGTTGATCATTGCTGCTGGATATATTGTGTTTAATGGAACACGCAGAGAAGTCAGAAGATTGAAAAGTAAAATCAAAAAAATATTTAGGGATTTCTCAAAAGAGGAAAAAGTGTATGTTTCTCCGCATAAGAAAACTGTTCCAATTAAGGGGCATTACAGGCGCAAGAAAAAGAATTCAAAAAAGAATTAATTGGGTGCTTGTCGCTCATTTTTGACACTATGGTTTTTGGGGCGATCGCCCTTCTCCATAATTCTGACTGCTGCGAAATAGGGAACACTGCACTGCCCTACTGATATTGAGGTATGACTGATACGCTCGATGATAAAAATCTGACAAGCTAGAGTGAGGTCATAGCAGGCTCTGCCACTTTTCTCTTTGCACTCTAGTCTCAACTCCAGATTCCATGAAACGTCGTCAATTTCTAAGCCTTATGGCTGCGGTGTCTAGCGCACCCCTTATATCTCAGTGTGTTCGCAACAGTAGCTCAAGTGGCATCGCGAGCCGCGACGGGTTGCTAGACGTTTCACTCGTTGCCCAAGTAGGAACTCAACGACTGGCGAACCAATCAGTCAAGATGCTGGCGTACAACAACCAACATCCTGGCCCGTTGCTCGAAGCTCGTGCAGGCGATACCGTTCGCTTGACTCTCAAAAACGAGCTCGATACTCCAACCAACGTGCATTACCACGGCCTCCACATTTCCCCTGAAATCGACAATGTTTTTCGAGAGGTAGCTTCTGGTGAGCAATACACCTACGAATTCCAGATTCCTCAAAATCACCCGGCCATCACAGGGTGGTATCACCCCCACTATCACCTCAATGTGGCGTCACAGGTCTTTGGCGGGTTAGCTGGGCCTCTAATTATTCGAGGAGACTTAGACGATATTCCAGAAATTCAGCAGGCCGACGAAACGTTACTCATTTTGCAAGATGTTGAGCCTGATCCGAGTCAGTCGCTTCAGGAGCCTCATCCCCTTGGCGAAAAATGGGGACGTGAAGGCACACTCTTACTCGTCAACGGACAGGAAAATCCGGTTGTCAATGTGGCTCAAAATGGGTTGCTGCGACTGCGGCTGATTAATGCCTCTGCCTCTCGCATTTATCAGCTCCAGTTGCGAGACCATCCTTGGTACTTGATGGCAACCGATCGAGGGGCGATCGCCAAACCCACCGAACTCGACAGCCTTCGCTTATCCCCTGGCGAACGGGCTGAGATGCTGATTCCTGGACAGCAAAACCCTGGCGATTATCAACTGATGAGTCTGCCTTACGATCGCGGCCTGTCTAAGGTCATGGCATCGTTGGGCAACGCTGTAGAGCAGATGCCAGGGGTGGTGCAGCCGACGCAAACCACCCTCGCCACCCTGCGGTATGTAGAGGGCGATCGCGCCGAACCGTTACCCTTGCCTACGCAACTCATTCCGGTGGAATCGCTGCCTCAACCCCAACTCACCCGTGAGTTTGTCTTAAATCACGGTTTCGATGCCGCTGCCGGAAGCACAGGGTTTACGATTAACGATCAGTCTTTCGTGATGGATCGAGTCAACACCCGCGTTCGTCTCAATGATGTAGAAGACTGGCACATTATCAACAACGCCAGCATCGATCACCCGTTTCATCTCCACACCAATCGATTTCAGGTGATTGAGCGCAACGGACAGCCAGAATCTTTGAACGCCTGGAAAGACACGGTCAGCCTCAAGGGCTATGAGAGCATCACGATTCGGGTGCGCTTTGACGACTTCACTGGCCGGACGGTGTATCACTGCCACATTCTTGATCACGAAGACCAAGGCATGATGGGGATTCTAGAGATCGCTGAAGCCTAAGGAATGAGACGTTATCCTCAACAATCAACATCCCTGATGATCCACATCCCTGACGATCAAAGAATGTGCGGGGGTAGCCGTTGATGCTGGTTTCTGGAGTGGCGATCGCCTACTATCAAATGAATCAAATGAACGTTTGGAATCAGTACCCTTGAGCTCTCCCATTCTCGATATTCGCAACTTATCGGTTCGTTTTCCGACCCGCGCCGGGGTTGTCGAGGCGGTGCAAGACGTTTCTCTGTCGCTGATGCCGGGGGAGACGTTGGGCATTGTCGGAGAGTCAGGGTCGGGCAAATCGGTGATGTCTCTCGCAACGATGGGGCTGCTGCTGCCCAGCGCTGAGATTGATGGAGAAATCTGGTTTCATGAGAATGCCTCGGAGTCATCTCAGCCCGTGAACCTGCTGACGCTGCCCTCTGAGGCGCGGCGACGCTATCGGGGTGGCAAGATTTCGATGATTTTTCAGGAGCCGCTGACCTCGCTGAACCCGGTGTATACCTGCGGCAATCAATTAGTAGAAGCGTTGCTGCTGCATCGAGATCTCGATCGGCAGCAGGCGCAACAAGAGGCGATCGCCCTATTTGAAGAAGTGCAGTTGCCTCAGCCCCAAGACATGATGACTCGCTATCCCCATCAGCTTTCGGGAGGTCAGCAGCAGCGGGTGATGATTGCGATCGCCCTCAGCGGTAATCCGTCGGTGCTGATCGCGGATGAACCGACGACCGCGCTGGACGTGACAATTCAGGCGACGATTTTAGATCTGATTCGCGAGTTGCAGCGGGCGCGGGGCATGGCTGTGGCGTTCATCACCCACGACATGGGCGTCATTGCCGAAATTGCCGATCGCGTCGTGGTCATGTATCGCGGTCGCCGGGTCGAAACGGCTCCGGTTTATGACTTATTTGCCCAGCCTCAGCATCCCTACACTCAGGGCTTGCTCAACTGTCGCCCCCGTCCGACCCAGCGACTGCGGCGACTGCCCACCGTGGCCGATTTTATGACCGTGACGACCAATGCGGCAGGGGAACTAGACATCGAAGCCAAGGTACATTCGCCGCAAGAGCGAGACGCGCTGCTGCAAGGTATTTCGACCCAAGAATGGGGCGATCGCGCCCAGCAGCTCAGCCAGCAAGAGCCGATTCTGCGGGTGGAAAAGTTGGTCAAAGGGTTTTCTGTCCGGCGCGGATTTTTGGCGAAAAAGGGCGAATTTCGGGCGGTAGATGAAGTGAGTTTTGAGGTCTATCCCGGCGAAACGCTGGGACTGGTGGGCGAGTCGGGCTGCGGCAAATCGACCCTGAGCCGCTGTTTGCTGAGGCTGATTGAGCCGACCTCGGGAGATATTCAGTTTGAAGGCCAGTCTATTTTGGGGCTGAGCGAGAAACAGCTTCGTCCGCTGCGGCGTAAGTTTCAGATTATTTTTCAAAATCCCTACGGCTCTCTCGACTCGCGCCAGACCATTGGTTCTGCCCTAGTGGAGCCGATGGTGATTCACCAGCTATACGAATCAGAATCTGAGCGCCGCGCCCAGGCCGAGAGTCTGCTCGATCGGGTGGGACTCGACCGCAGCGCCATGGGCCGAATGCCCCACGAATTTTCGGGCGGACAGCGCCAGCGCATCTGCATCGCTCGCTGTTTGGCCTGCCGTCCGTCGTTTATCATTTGCGATGAGTCGGTGTCGGCACTAGACGTGTCGGTGCAGGCGCAGGTGCTCAATTTGCTAAAAGACTTGCAGCAAGACTTTGGACTCACCTATATTTTTATTTCCCATGACCTAAGCGTGGTGAAATTTGTCAGCGATCGCATCATGGTGATGAATCGGGGGCGGATTGAGGAAATCGGCTTGGCCGATGAGATCTACAACCATCCTCAACAGGACTACACGCGCCAGCTGATCGCGGCCATTCCCGATGCCGATCTGGAAAACATTCGCCAGCGACAAGAACAGCACGTAAATTCTGCCTCATAAGGCGTCCAGAGTCGCGCAGATTCATTTCGACTTGATACCCTATAGGAAATGCAGAGACGAGACAACGCCAAACATCCGCCCATGAGACCCGACTCGTTCTATTCCCACCGTGATGACTCCAGGCGATCGCGCAGAAGATGGCCTCGTCGCAAGCAAGAGGCTCAGCCGATTGTGAAGCCCAAGTCTCGCTGGCTGTGGGTCTTTGGGCTACTAGCGCTGTGGCTGATCTGCACGGGAGCTGCCGCGTTTCAGCCGTTGAGCTATCGTCTGGGGCAGTTCCCCCAGTGGCAGACAAAACCTCCGGTAGAAGCGGCGCGAGGCGACTTGACCTATCCCGACTGGTTTGAAGGCGACTGGACTGTGACGACGACGCTGCAAGAACTCTACGCTCCCCTGGCACCAGAAGTCGTGACGCCAGGGTTTGACAACAATCAAGATTATCTAGAACAGCCCGTGGTGTTTCAGGCGCGGTTCCAGAAACAGAATGCGGCTCCATCTCGGCTACCCTGGCTGCGATCGCTCTTTCCCGCAACTGAACAGCCGATGATCGTGGCTGATCGCGCACTCAATGGCCTCAACCTAGCTCGCGCCTACTTCAATCAGGCCAATGACGGTCTGGGCGATCGCCTCGTCCAAAAAGTGATCGTCGATCCTGACAATCCCAATCGTCAGGTGACCCGAATGCGGGGCGATCGCCAGCTCATCTCGTCAGTGGTCGGTCGCCTCACGGAAGCTCCAGACGCAGATCATTATCTGACCACAGAGCTGTCGCAGCAGGTGTTTCGCGGCATCCCTCAGCCTTATTTAAATGAGGTCGAAACCACCACAGACTATTATCACCAGTCTGAAATCAGTGGAGAGCCTGTTATCGTCGCAGATCAGATGACCGCCATTTATCTCTCACCCCAAGACCCCGACTATTTCAAAGCAGGCGATCGCCCCGTTGCCCTCTATCGTTATCGCCTGGAATTTGAGCCATTTTCTTCAACGTGATCTTACGTCCACCTACTTACCCCGTGAATAGCGATAATCCCATGGCATTGCCCTCACCGGAGACAATGGAGACATTCAGCAATGCCCATAAAAAACCCTGGTGGGGAAACCAGGGCAGAGCATGAGTGTATTGTCTTTGGATGATGATTAGATCCACTAGCAAATCGAACCATTCCGGAGAGGCAATAGAAAAAAATTGATAAGCAGAAGCAAGAGTGTTGATTTCAGATGTCACCCTCAATCACAATAGAACGTGAATGATTACGGCAAGCGAAGCGAAACTCTGGCTTGATAACGCTAACTGACCTACGAGCGCATCGATAAACCAGCACCATAATGGCAAAGAAAAAAGATCCCTACGTCGAATTTCTAAAAAAAGACTTTGGCGAAATGTTTGACACGTTGGAGCTTCACGATCGCCAAAAACACTTTCTGCGATCGCGCTGGCTCGACCAAATCATCTGGATGGAAAAGAAAGCGTCAATGTGCCGCTCTCGCCACCAGGGTCTGCGGCTCACGTCTATTATTTTTGGAGTCATCGTTCCAATCTTGCTGGGAGTCGAAACGACTAGCAACGATACCAATTTGGCGATTAAGCGAGCGGCCATGACCCTCAGTGGTCTGGTGGTGATTACGTCTTCGATTGAGGAATTTTTTAACTATGGTGAGCGCTGGTACCACTATCGACGCACAGTCGAGACTCTAAAAGCCCATGGCTGGCAATACATTCAGCTCACCGGAGCGTACCAGTCTTTTGAGGATCATGCCGACGCATTTTATCCCTTTGCCGACCAGATCGAAGACATTATTCATCGAGACGTTGAGGTTAATGTGACCCAGGTCAACAGGCAAACCCAAGGAAAAGCCCACCAGCCCAACAATAACAACAATATTCCTCACAGCTTCTAAATCAGAATTTAGACGCAATCTGAGCAAAAACAGAACTCATTCGGTGTAGGTTTGAGTTTGAGTGCTTTGGTGACTCGCAAATCTTGTTTTTTATTGCCCGATCTTCCTATGGTTCACCTTTCGACAACAATCTCGCCGAGCCAAATTCTCGAAACGCTATTTCCTTTTTTGCAGGGGGCTGCGGCCTATGCGCAGCAGATTCAGGCGACCATCAACGCACTCCCTTCAAAAGACTCAGATAATCCCTTTGCCGCAGCACTCACGAGTGCCGATCTATCGATTCAAACTCTGGTTGAAGTGGCTTTGTTGGGGGCGTTTCCCGATATCCGCTTCTATGGCGAAGAGTATGAGCAGTCTTACAACACCGCTTACTTTCGCTCGATTGAGCTAGGCGACACCGACGACTACCTTGTGACCCTTGATCCGATCGATGGCACGCGCTTTTACAAGGATGGATACCCCAACTATCAGATTATTTTGACGATTTTGAACACCGATGACTACGAAGCTGTTATTGCGTTGAGTCCGGCCTACGGCTCGTTTGACGTGGCCTTTCGCGGACAGGGAACTCTGCGTGGACAAATCGATCAGGGTCTTGTTAGTGCGGTTCCCTATCAGGTGAAGCGCACTAACTTGCCGATTTTTCTAGGAACAACGATGGGCGATCTGGCTAAAGGATTGGGCGATCGCCACTCCATCATCGACGTGCAGCAAGATTACTCGACTGAGACTCGTATTCCTAATGTGAACGGCATTTTGAACGGTGAGCTATCAGCCGTCGCGATTCGCACGGGCAAGTTTATCGACGGCGGCGCACTGGCATTTCTGGCGCGGGAGGCAGGCTGTATCGTGACGGGTCTCGACGGTTCGCCGCTGCCCCCGGTTCATAGCTGCACCGATCACCAGTTCTCTGGGATTGTGATGGCGACCTCTTCTGAGCTGCACCATGACATTTTGAACGCCATTCGCCATCGTTAACATTCGTGGCAAAGCCTGAAGTTCCGTAAACAAACGATAAGATCGTCACGGAGTCCATTTCTCACGGAGTCGTGATGAGATCTACTCATTCCATGCATTGTCGTCCAGGTCGTTCCCATGACTGTTGATACCCAAGCTGTTTTAGAAGTACTGAAACCCGTCCAAGACCCTGAGCTGCAAAAGAGTCTGGTCGAACTCAACATGATTCGCAATGTTCAGGTTGAAGGGGGCAATGTCAGTTTTACACTGGTGCTGACGACTCCGGCCTGCCCCCTGCGCGAGTTTATCGTTGAAGATTGTGAAAAAGCTGTAAAAACTCTACCTGGAGTGCAGCAGGTCAGTGTCGAGGTGACGGCGGAGACGCCGCAGCAAAAATCGATACCCGATCGCCAGGGAATTGACGGCGTTAAAAACATCATTGCGGTGTCGAGTGGCAAGGGTGGCGTTGGTAAAAGCACCGTCGCGGTCAATGTCGCGGTTGCTCTGGCTCAAGCCGGGGCAAAGGTCGGCATGTTAGACGCCGATATCTACGGGCCGAATACGCCGACGATGTTGGGCTTAGCTGACTCCAAAGTCTTGGTGCAAGAAGGCTCCAATGGGCAGGTGCTAGAGCCCGCGTTTAACCACGGCGTGAAGCTGGTATCGATGGGTTTTTTGATTGACCCCGACCAGCCTGTGATCTGGCGAGGGCCAATGCTCAACGGCATCATTCGGCAGTTTTTGTATCAGGTGCAGTGGGGCGAGCTAGACTATCTGATCGTCGATATGCCCCCCGGAACCGGGGATGCTCAGTTGACTATGGCTCAGGCCGTGCCCATGGCTGGAGCGGTGATTGTGACAACGCCTCAAAATGTTTCACTGCAAGATGCCCGTCGCGGGCTCAAAATGTTTCAGCAGCTCAACGTTTCGGTGCTAGGAATCGTTGAGAACATGAGCTACTTTATTCCTCCCGATCTGCCCGATCGCCACTACGATATTTTTGGGTCAGGCGGCGGCCAAAAAACCTCTGATGAGCTAGGGTTGCCGCTACTGGGCTGTGTGCCGTTAGAAATTCCTTTGCGGGAAGGCGGAGATCAGGGCATCCCGATTGTGATTAATCAGCCAGACTCAGCTTCGGCCAAAGCGCTGGTGGCGATCGCCCAGCAAATTGCCGCCCGTGTTTCGGTCGCAGCATTAACCTCGTGAATAGATGCTTGAATAACGACCTCCCCTAAAAGCAACGGGGACTCGCGATTGACGAGCCCCCATTGCCTGGGATATGGAAGATTGTTGTTCACAGATTTATTAAAATGACGCCGCTACATTTAGAGTGAGCCTAACCAGATTGCACTGAACCGATTAAACTCAACGCGAGCACGAAGATCGGCCTGTATTTGAGATTAGCCTGTATATGTGGCCTCCTGCATTCGCCCTGAACGATGGATCAGGTTCGACAAGAAAGTTGGCTTTTGACCTTTTGTCTGACTCTCTTCAGGCGCGATCGCCACTTCTTCTGCGATCACTGCTTCTTCCGCAGGAACTAACAATGAATCTGTCGAGCGAACGGCTAGTTTGCCCGCTTCTAGTGCTTGCTTCCAGGCTTTTCCGGTGCGCCAAGCAACAAATTTAGAGGCACTCCAGCGTGGATTTGATGTGTATCCTGCAAAGCCTGACCGCAGTGCGGCGTGATTATTTTCTGGAATCGCTGTCTTAGCCAAAACGCCCTGATCGAGTTCAACAAGATTTAGGTTAGAACGATCGATTGCTTTTGCCATGACCCACCTCCTAGTTTTCATTCAAACTTTTTCTACTCGGTCAACGCACTGACCGATGCAACGACTCGTTTGAATCTGCCTTCTGCTCCCTAACGGACAAGCAGGACTAGGAATATCAATGGGACGGGATGAATATAGGCGCTTAATTCTAGATGGGATGACTTATGGTATCAGCCTGCTGTAGAACGTGACTTGCAGTGACAAATTTAGGCTCAAAGCAAGGTTGTAGCCGCAGGCATCGGTAAGAAATAACACAATACCAACAAAGCTCAGTCATTCATGAATCAATACTCCATTCCCGTCGGCCCTAGGGCAGATCAACGATTATTGCGCTGTGAAAGACCTATCAGAGCGATTATAGCGCTAATGTTTAGCAATGTTAACAACGCTAAGTCAATGCTTCTGCGTTAGGCATGTCGGAATGACGAGTGTCAACTGACACATATTCCTTGAATGCCTGCTGACAGTATGCAGCATGTTATTCAACCTAGCGCAAAAGCTATTGATGTTTACAGAATGGCGATCGCCCCATCAGGACGAACGAGCAAAACCGACTGGAGCCTACCTCGATTGGGTGACTCGGGCTGGGCTGCCAAGGCTGAGCGACTAAGATTGAATGATTTGGTAGAGGTAGTAGGTTGCCATCGGAATGATGGTCGCAGCAACAAGAAACCCAACCACAATCACGGTTGCGTTGCTTTTTTCAGTTTCTTCAGCCGATGCAAATGTTCCTTCAGCCGACGCAATTTCTTCGACAGCCGGAGGGCCGGGGTCAGGCTGACCTGAGAGCACGGCAACCAGGCGATCGCTCACATCCAAAAATGCCTGATTGTATTTGTCGTCTTCGCGTAGAGGGGCGAGTGCCGTTTCTTGGGCAACGCTCTCAGCAATCTCTGCCGACAACCGATCGGTTACACCATCGCCAATGTGAATGGCGACATTGTTAGTGACGTTGTCGAGCACCATCAAGACCTGATTAGACTGCTCGTCTGGGGTCGGATACCATTTTTCAAACAGCTTGTCGGTAAAGCTCTGAACTGTTTCACCGTAGTCTAAACGGCGAATCGTGACTAACCGAACTTCACTGCCTGATTCTTCTGCCAATGCACCTAAGTCTCGACTGAGGCGACCTTCGTTGGCACGGCTAATGATTTCAGCCTCATCGACCACCCAGGTCGAGTCTCCAGAGCTGACGATCGGCATTTCATAGAGGCTGGTGGCGTGGGCAGGCAGCGCAGTCATGAGCATGAGAGCGATCGCCCCTAATGTCGTAGCGATGCCCGCCATGCGTTGGCGCAGGGCTAAATAAGTCGCCTGCTTTAGGATGGGTGCTGGGCGCTTGTTTTTGGGGTATCCCTTCAGGATATTGCCCGCAGCTGCATTCGTTAAAAACCGCATCATGTCTATGTCCTGTCTGCTGACTACCTCAAAACGCTTGGCGCTAGCGTGTCAACACGAGTCATGTCTGAGTCACGAGTCGTTCTGATTACTCTGGTGCGTAAGCGCTAAAATTTTTGTTCTTCATTATTATAGGGGGCTTCCAGAATCGAAAAAGCCCTGACTCAAAATTCTCTTGGGTGAAATCGTGG
>JBARXP010000473.1:0-3730 GCA_049647405.1 Elainellaceae cyanobacterium
AGGCGCGGTCCTCGATATCGCGACATTTAGTCTTTACCTCTGACTACCCTATGCAAAACTATAATTATACAACCCTTCCAGTTTACAGATGCAGCTCCTCAAAGACAAGATGTTTCCAGAGATTGTCTAAGACTGCATTTTAGTCTTCTTCGAAATCGGCTCTAATCGTTGCTGTGGGAGAAGAAGAGGATGTATGGCTCGCCTATGACAGACCTGTAAGTTTTCCTAATAGGAAAATGAACCGTCTATAGGGATTCTGGATTCTGAAACAAAGAATAAATCTCCATGAGGACACTAACGAGACTCATATGCTATGCTTGCACCGTGTTAGTGAAGTGCAGCTCATACCCGATAGCTTCAGAGATATAGATGTAGGGTACGGTTTTTAGATGAGTTGAACACTTCTCTTTTCTAACTATCATTTGAACAATCAAAATAGGATAAGGATTTTATGAACCAGCAGGTTATTCACCCGATGGGTAAGCTTCAGCGTCAGGTGCAATCTCTTGTTGACTCCAACTTAATTCAAAGGTCAGACAGCATTTGGAAAATTGCTTTGCTTTATGGCGATGAGTGGAGTCATTGGAAACAGGAACTCGACGATTTCGGGTTTACCATGCAAGACCCGATCGACGAGCTATTGTTTGTTGAGTCTTGGGAAGAGAATGAATAACGTAGAGATGTCGATAGAGATGCCGACAACTTTATCTCTGCGTTCGGTTTTCAGAAAATTCAATATTTGTCTTTTCTAGTGACTTACCGCAATCCGGCTCCTACCGTAGATCTCATTATTGAGATGACCGATCGCCCGAGTCGTCCAGTTGTATTGATTGAGCGATTGAACCCTCCCCATGGCTGGGCGCTGCCAGGGGGGTTTGTAGACTATGGAGAATCGGTGGAGCAGGCCGCTTGTCGAGAAGCGTTAGAGGAAACTGGGCTAACTGTGCGGTTGCTAGAGCAGTTTCAGGTTTACTCTGATCCAGCACGCGATCAGCGAAAGCACACGATTTCTATTGTGTTTTTGGCGATCGCCACTGGGATACCTCAGGCCCAAGATGACGCAAAGGATCTGGGTTTGTTTGAGTTGTGGCAGCAACCGTCACCACTCTGTTTTGACCATAGCCAGATCTTGCAAGACTACTGGCACTACCGTCACTATGGCGTCCGTCCACCTGTCAGGTTGTAATTTGAGCCCGACTTGAATCCTTCGCTCAAAGCGCGATGCGAGCTACCAGCAGGTAAGCCAACGCTCCAGATTCAATATCCAAGCTCCCGCAGAGGCACCCAGCCAAGCATCTTAGTGGAATCACGGGAGATTCCACTAAGATGCTAATTCTGCGAGTTCCATCCATCGCTCTGTGGCTGTATTAATTTCGGCTTCTAGGCCAGCCAGTCGTTCAGACAGGGTCTGAATTTCTTCATAGCCTGATGGAGGCTTGCCGTAGAGGGTCGTTTCGATCTTGGCCTTTTCAGCCTCCAGTTCAGGAATCTTGCCCTCCAGAGTTTTCAGTTCTCGTTTTTCGTTGAATGAAAGCTTACGGGGGCGATCGCCATTGGTCGCATGTCCGTTAGACGAAGAGTTGGCTGTGGCCGTGGCCGAGCTAGCCGTTGACGGAGAGACAGAACGCTGAGCCGTTTTTTGTTGAGCCGCTTCTGCTTCTTTTGCGGCGGCTTCTTGGCGCTGTCTCACATCCAAGTACATAGAATAATTGCCGGGATATTGCTTCACGACTCCTTTTTCTTCAAAGGCGAAGATGCGGTCAACCACGCGATCGAGGAAGTAGCGATCGTGGGAAACCGTGATGACGCAACCGTTGAAGTCTTCTAGATACTCCTCCAAAACCGATAGAGTCTGGACATCTAAGTCATTGGTCGGCTCGTCGAGAATCAGCACGTTGGGCGCACCCATCAGAACGCGCAGCAGATATAGACGCCGCTTTTCTCCGCCTGACAGTTTATGGAGAGGAATATATTGCTGATTTGGGGTAAACAAAAATCGCTCTAGCATTTGAGACGCGCTGATCTGCCCCCCATCTGCCGTTTGCACATAGGAAGCTACTTCTTTGATATAGTCGATGACTCTTTGGTTTTCACCCATAGCATCGAGCAGGTTTTCAGAATGCTGGTCGAAGTACCCAATGTGAATGGTGGCTCCAATCTCAACCTCCCCTTGATCGGGCTGGCTCCGCCCGGTGACGATGTCCATCAAGGTTGATTTGCCGACTCCGTTGCCGCCGATGATGCCGACCCGATCGACCGGAGTGAAATCATAGGTAAAGTCGTTAATTAGGGTGCGATCGCCATAGCTTTTAGAAACCCCGTGCAGCTCAATCACCTTTTTGCCGATGCGGCGACCCGGCGCTGACAGCTCGACCTTGCCCTGAGTCGCCTTAAACTCAGTATTTTGCATATCGCCAATGCGGTCGATGCGAGCTTTTTGTTTGGTACTGCGGGCTTTGGGGCCACGCTTGAGCCATTCCAGCTCTCGCCGCAACACGCCTGCATGTTTACGCTGTTGGCTCACGGCAACCTCTTCCTGCTCAGCCTTTTTCTCTAGAAAATAAGCATAGTTGCCGCTGTAGCTGTAGAGATCGCCCCGGTCGATTTCTAGAATGCGATTCGTAACGCGGTCAAGAAAGTAGCGATCGTGCGTGATCAGCAAAATGGCTCCTCGAAAGCCGCTGAGATAGGTCTGCAACCATTCCACAGACTCCGCATCGAGATGGTTGGTCGGCTCGTCCATGAGCAGGGCATCGGGGTCAGAAAGCAACGCTGACGCAAGGGCAATGCGTTTGCGGTAGCCTCCCGATAAGTCGCCCACTCGTGCATCAAGGTCATCAATGCCGAGCTTTGACAGAATAACTTTGGCGCTCGTTTCTAAATCCCAGGCTGAGGCCGCATCCATGCGCTCAGTGATATCGGCCATCCGGGCCATGAGCCGATCTAGATCGTCTGCCGTGGCATGGGCCAATGAGTGAGATACGTCTTCATACTCACGCACCAAAGCCATCTGCTCTCCGGCATCGGCAAACACCTGCTCGATCACCGTATTTTTATCATCTAAGTCGGGCTGCTGGGGCAGATAAACGACTCTGGTGCTGTTACTGATCTGAAGTTGTCCGCTGTCAGTCGGTTCTAAGCCCGCCAGCATCTTCAGCAAGGTCGATTTGCCCGACCCATTGGTGCCAATCAGTCCGATCTTGTCGGTTTCGTCTACGCTGAAGGTGGCGTCGCGCAGAATTTCCTTGATGCCAAAATCTTTTTTGAGCGATCGCGCCACAAAAATGCCCATGCCGTACCAGTAACCTCGTTGATCCATCTATGCTTCTCTCATTGTGCAGTATGGATCGAAATATTCGGGGCTTAGCCAGATGAAACACCCTATCTTTAACGTCCTGCTGAGGAATAGCTGGGTCATGAACCCTTTGATAATGCACCTCAGATCGGACGGGATCTGCCACTGCACAGCAGATCGAGAGTGAGAGAATCACCGACAATTCTCCTGCCGCATAGCGGGTACACATTGCTCCGCCAAGATATCGCATCTTTGTTTGTGTCCAGAACCTCAGTCCTAAGTAGGTCGCCTTAAATATTTACTGCTTGCGTAGTGGTACGACACAGCTAAAATAGTGCGATAGGTTTGACTATGCCGCCTCTTCAAACAGCGGATAAAGATGCTTCAATTTGATTCTGGCATCATCCGTTGTGAAGGTCCAAATCACTTTGGCCG
>JBARXP010000474.1:0-6183 GCA_049647405.1 Elainellaceae cyanobacterium
CGAGGGACTGAGTTCTGGTTTCTTCTCGCTATAAAACTACAAAAGGAACCAGAACCTCATGTTTCAATCCCATTCGGGCGCGTTTGCGTCCACAGCTTCGGGTGACGATTTTTCCTCTCGTCCAAAATCTAGCCCGCACAATGAGTCGGTGCGCCACTTGCTCTACGGCTCACCCCAAGCCATCCAGATCGTGATCAAGACTCTGCATCGGCTGGGCTATGCCGAGCCCAATGAGTGGAGCCGACCCATGCCCACCGTTGGTTTACCTGGGCGTAGCCCGTATCGCCCAAATGAAGTGATGTGCATTCTCACTAAAACCGTTCAGATTGAGTAAATCTAGATCCTTCGGGGTGGGTGCGCGGAGTGCCTATCCCGTAGGGCAATCGATTTTGGATTTTGGATTGGGGATTTTGGAGGGGCATTAGCTTGCCTGGGCTTAGCCCGCATCGCTTTCAGCGGCGACTGTCAACTATCGTATACCTAGGCTTCCTGAACGATTTCAGCCTCTAAGTCTTCCCAATCGACTTCTGGCTCATCCGCTCTGGCGTGGGACACCATCACGTCATAAAAGTCTTCCCAAAGATCTCCCCACTGTGCTAAATCAATGAGCACAGCCGTCTTTTCTCCTGTGTTATCGACCAAAAATTGGATACCTTTCATGGGCAGGTTAGCTCGTGGTGGTCTACGCCCATTATAAAGTCGCTGGCTAAAGGCGATACGGCGACTGTCAACTATCATATACATCTCGCCGATGTCTGACGCGGGTAATCAGAATGATTTACGTCTGATGTGAATGGACGTGTACCGAAAGGCTTCGCCTTGATCACGGCAACGCCCACAAATCAATTGTGGGCTACGGGTAGCAAGTCCGTTAAAACGGACTGAGAGTGTTGCAAGGTCATCAGCCCACTTCCAGTGGGCTTACCCATCCTAGACCGCAATTGATTCGCGGGCGATCGCACAGCGCAGCCGATAACCTTTCGATCATGCTTTAAGGATTGCAAGAACCCAAAACACTAATCCACATAAGGCGTAATTTTGCTGCCACATCACGACTCACTGCAACAATCGAGAGTTTTGCCTGATACGAATTCGTGAATTTTGGCGTTTAGATCGTAGTTTTGAGAGGCTGAAATAAATATTTTGGATCGAACTGGAGTGCTTATCTGCTAAAGTTTACAAGTCTGGATCCTTGCGAGAGGAGATACCCTTCCCACCCCGCCCCCCCACAGTGAAGGTAAGTGTGAGACAGGTGCAGTAGTATCATAAGTTACGCCCGCCGGGTAATCTATATACTTATTGTCTTTTCGCCAGCCGTTGCGATCGCTCATCTTTAAAAAAGCCTCTTCAGCAGCAGCTTCATCTCCTCCAAAATCGAGCTTTCCGCCCACTTCGACCCAGAGATCTTTTTGCACGCTAAAGCCAAACTTGCCGCCACTAAATTGTAGCCACAGTCGGTCAATCAGCAACAGATCGTCACATGGAAAATCTCTTATGCTTTCTAGGCTCAAGCATCTCTGATCTTTTTGATCGGTTACCTCCAGCATCACATCAAAGGTTGCCTGGTCAGCTTCTTGCCAGCGGCCACTGGCGAGATAATTCACGAGTTCTCGATAGCGATCCGGAATGCGCTGACGTACCACTCGCAGAGCGTTGCCGGAGCAGTTGGGGTCGCTTGTCCAGGCTTGAAGGCTCGGTGCAGAATTACCTTGCGGAGGCGGTTCGCGAACCGCCTCCAACTCTTCGGGGGTAGGCAACCGATATTCATAAACACCTTCGTCAGGCACAAGGTTTGTCTGCGTAGATAACCAAGCACAAAACCACCGAGCATCTTCAAAAGTAATATCATCTACAGGTCGATTCTTTACGGAATTACTGACAAGCAGTTCTTCTGCCCACGAATGGAATTGCCCCGCGATTTGATCACGAATGAATAGTTCATACTCTCCAAAGGTGATATGGTCTGAAATAGAAATTTTCTCTAAAATTACAACTAAGTTTTGAATTTTTCGTTCTAGAGTAATTGTAGCTGGCAGAAAACTAGAGAAGACAAGCCCATGGCCTGTGATGAAAGGCAGAAAAGTTGTACCATCCACAACGTTAACAATTTCAGGCAACTCAGATAGCTTTTCTGTCAAGTGTCTAGAAATGTCGGGATCAACATTACAGCCTTCATCCCTAATCCGCTTGGCCAGTTTCAGCACATACGGATCGTTTCGTTCGCAAGCAATCTCAATTAATTTATTTGCATGTCCTAAAGCTCCATAGAAGCAGATCACTTCTTCCCAATTGGGATCAAGAAGTTTTTCTAGGATGATATCTTCCCCATCTACTTGAAAGAGTTCAAGTGCAGACAGATACTCTTGAAATGTTTTGTGAGCAAATTCGTACAACTCTCCTTCACCGCCCACCAACAAACCAGAAATTTGTTGCATTTCATATAAGAAATCTCTCGGAGTTAAAGAGCAATCAGAACATACTTCAGTTATCTGCTCTTTCAGCCATTTTTCACCTTGCTGACGAGAAAATTGGGTTTTTCCTAGTGCCATGAGTTGAATTGCTAGGCTCTGAAGTAACTTTTGATTATCTTCTGCATTGGGAATGGTTAAGTGAGTATCGCGTCGATGGGGACGATATTCCAATAGAAGTTCAAATATTTGGCGGTAGAGATTAATTCGACGCTTCGGTAACGCTTCATGTGCTTCGTGAGTTGCTGAAATAATTGTAAGCAGTAAAGGATTCTTAGCTAAATCTGTTAGACTTCGATCTGCAAAAAGCTGACGACTCAGATCATCCGCAGCCCTTTTTGCCTCGTTATTACTTTCAGCTTCCGCTTGTTTCCGAGAAAGATGTTTACGCGGATCAGGGTCATATCGACTTTCTTCCCAGTGTCGTTTCCACGTCAGCTCCCAAGTAATGAAGCGATACCACTGAGTGATGAACGTTTGCTTTTGGTCATTATTGAAGTCAAGAATCTCTATGCACTGTACGCCCTCAAACAAACTCGGATCATAGCCATGAGGCCGAGACGTGAGAATAAACTGGCTCGGATAGTTTTGCATTTGCCAGTTTGCCCACTGGCTGACAACGTCTCGCTTAGACTCGGGCACTTCATCTAAGCCATCCAGCATCACGAGACATTTCCCCTGATTGAGCTGATCCTTAAACCACGGTTCAGACGCTCGCAGCTCCGAACATCGGGGCAACTGCTGCACTTGCGCCACAATGAGTTGAGGCAAAGAAGGTTCGGTCTTAGATTGAATGCGCTGATAAAAGTCACGAAACAGCAGCAAGACTGGAATGAGTTCTTTGGTCTTGCGATCGATATAAGTTTGATTGGCAAAACTCAAAGTCAAAAACCGCATCAGCGTCGTTTTGCCATAGCCAGGATCAGCAATGACGGCTAAAAGGCGCTCTGGAAACGTTTTGTCTGGATGCTGAGCCGTAGGAAGCAAATCCCAGATTTCTCGGTTGCGATTTGTTTGGGAAATTCTGCTCGCTGTTTCTGAATGAACCCGCAGCGGCACATACACATCCTCAAGCACCAAGCGCGGTAGGCGGCCTTTGTATCCTTCAACCTTGAGGTTGTGACAATGAGTTTGGAGCGCATCTAGATATTGTTGATGAAATCTAGTCAGCCGAGTCAGCGCCTTGTCAACAGTCGTGTCAACCGTCTGATTGATCAGGTTTCCTGACGATTCTCCTCGCTGCTTCATGCGATCGCTCAACGCCTTCGTGAGCCCCTGACCAAAACTGGTCATGAGGCTAGAGCCGAGTGCCACAATGCCAGCGATCGCCGCTTTCGGCACATCATCCACATAGAGGTTGTAGAGAGCATAGCCCCCACTCCCTATCACGATCAGCTTCATCGCTGCATCAATGAAGCGCTCTTCAAGAGGCTTTTTAGGTTGAGGCGGTTGAGAGTTGGAAGGCTGCGTCATGGGCAAGCACACGAAATTAGAGCATAGAATGGGGCGATCGCCATCTTGCCCTCAATGTAGCCGATACATGAAGCTTTTTTCTGTTGTCGGGTTCGCTTCGCTTAACCCGACCTACAGGTTTATAGATAAAACCCACCCTTCATTGGGCGATCGCCAGTTCTTTACTCAAATCTCAATAGCCGCAAGAAAAGCCTGCATATCTCGCTCAATCTGAGGCAAAACCTCCTGTGCCAACTTAAAATTCACCATAAGCTGCTCATAATTGAGCGGAACCTCATAGGCATGACGAAAGAAATGGCGAAAGCCTCTCAAGCTGTTTAATGCGGTATAGGTGTCGAGAGACAACACCGCAGGTCGAACGCCAGGAATCTCCTGCATCATGCGTTGCAAAAGTGCGGAATGCCACCGAGCCGCGTCAGAAATGTTGTTCTCAAAGTGCGTGGCCACCAATTTCAGCAAATCTTCCATCGCGTTGTAGAAATTGTGAATCTGATAGGCCACACTCTCCATCCGAGCGATATCGCTTGGAGCCAAGTCTGCTGACCGATCATCTAGGCGCTCGACAATCCGATGTAAGGTTGCCAGTTGAGCCTGCAAATCCGTGACAAAAATTAGGCGGTTGGTGCTGTCCATTCCAGTCCTGTTTGCCGAATGCGATGCTGAAAGTGGCATTGGTTTAGTTCTATCAGATCCACATCTCGCTCAAGCCACTCAGACAGCAAGCTAATCGCCAGACAGTAGCGAGCGGGGTCAACCGACTCAACCGCGATATCGACATCAGAGTCGTCGTGAAAATGACCCGGACGAGTGACAGAGCCAAAAATCAATGCACGGTAAATCCCATAGTCAACTCCATGCTGGTCAAGCCACTGCTGCGCTTTTTGCAGCGCAGCCTGACGCTCTCGCTCTAGGCGATCGCGCCGCTGCTGAAGAAGTTGATCCAACACGTGAGTGGTCATTGCCTGATTGCCTGATTGATTTAGAAGGAATATCAGGAAGGGCGATGCAGGCTACGCCCAGACAAGCCAACGCCCCCTTCGCCCAACCCCATTCAAAAGCGAGAACCCACCCTTCAGCTAGGGCGATCGCCCTAGCTGAAGGGTGGGTTCAAAAAAACGTCTTATGGAGTTTCAGACGCTTCTGTTTCCTCAGTCGCCTCTACTTCTAAGGACTCTTCAAGTTCCTCAGTCGCTTCAGTCATCTCAGCTTCCTCTGCGACTTCCATTTCCTCAGTGGCTTCGACTTCTGAAGACTCTTCAGGCATCATCATTTCTGCGTCAGGCATCTCTGAATCAGGCATCTCCGAGTCAGGCATCTCTGAGTCAGGCATTTCTGAGTCAGGCATCTCCGAGTCGGGCATCTCTGAGTCAGGCATCTCTGAATCGGGCATCTCTGAATCAGGCATCTCCGAGTCAGGCATTTCTGAATCAGGCATCTCTGAGTCAGGCATCTCCGAGTCGGGCATCTCTGAGTCAGGCATCTCCGAGTCAGGCATCTCCGAGTCAGGCATTGTCATTTCTGAGTCAGATGGCTCTGAAGATGTTTCTTCGGAAACCTCAGTGGATGCCGGAGTCGGGTTATCGCACTCGCAAATGAGACCTTCCAAAAACTCTTGAGCCGCTACCACATAGGGCACAACGCGATCGTTGACGACTTCTAGCACGTCACCGAGTTCTCGCACGTCACCGAGCAACTGGCGACTGTCTACATACAGAGATCGAGTGGGGTAATTTTCCAAAAATTCAATCAGTGAGACTTGGTTGTCGTCACTGGCAGACAAAATCAACCCGGCGCGAAGGGCTTGAATGTTGGCATCGCCCGATCGCGTGCTAAACCGTCGCCCAAGCTGAAATAGCGCGTATTCACCTGGCAGCGAGTAGGTGATGCGATCGATGGCTCGCAAGCTGATCGGCAGATCTTCGGAGAGGATCGTCTGCACATCGTCGGCATCTTGATTGGTAATGCCCAACAAAAAACGGAGGTTAGGAGTTTGTTCTCCCGTTTCTGCGAAGGTTCGCAAATCATCGACATCGATCGATCGAGCAAGCCCGCCGTAGGTGAAAACGACTTGTTCGGCGGCGATCGCAGAGTTTGCGATCGCGGCAGTGCCGATGCCGAGCCCCAGCATCAGTCCGCTGCCCAGCAGCACCCTGCGAATGAAGCGTGGAATCAATCCACGCTGAACTGCATGAATCATGATGGTCTAAATCAGTCCCAAAATAACAACAGAGAATCAGGTTCG
>JBARXP010000475.1:0-2171 GCA_049647405.1 Elainellaceae cyanobacterium
CGGTGGGCGGCCACCAAATTGTCCTAAGGCTACTGGCTGTAGCTATATCTACGATTGCCATACAATTTATTTTTCATTCTGGAATGTGTTCAGATTGAACTGTATTTACTCTCGTAGAGTTTTTTGGTGTTGAATTTTCTCCGACAAATCTGACACTCTTCAACGCTGACATTTTGGGTGTCTACTGATTTGCTATTGCTTACAAAAAAATGAACGTCCACTTTATTAAAAAAATTGTCATGACTCATCGCATTGAGACCGATCTTCGGCATCGCGCTCGGGCTGTCGCTTTTGGGTTAGGGGCGATCGCCCTGTTGCTGCCCGTTGGGATGACGACCTCTGCTTTTGCACAAGAGCACCCTGCTGCGGAATCTCCGTCGGCAGAACTCGGTCGTTCCTCCAGCCAACTTGTGGCTCAGTTTGGCGGCATTCGCATTCCGCGTGGCGGTTCTGACGATGCTGAAGACGCTGAAGAGACTCCAAGCGCTACGAGCTTTTCGGGCTTTTCGGGTGAAGCTTCAGAATATGTCGATGACTACAACGGGTTTCAAGTCTCGATTCCAGCAGAGTTTGAGCTGGGTGTTTCGGGTCAGTCTACCAATTGGACTGGGCCAATTCTGAATGACGGAGCAGTAGGAATTTACGTGAATGCCGCTCCGCTGCCTGGGGTTGATTCGGGTACATTGCTGCAAACCTACCAGCAGCAGTATGAGCAAGATCGCTTTTACACCGACGTTGTGGCGACGACGGTTCCTTACGGCGATTCCACCGTTCCAGCTCTGCGGGTGCGTGAGGTTAACAATCGCCAGGGCAGTCGCGACGAAAAAGCTCCTGACGATATCCACCGCTGGCATCTCTTCGTGTTTGGCAATGGGCGGGTTTATACCTGGGGCTTTACGGGAATGTATCAGACCTTCCAAGACAATCTCGTGCAGGAGACTTACGAAGACGTGATCAGTTCAGTCGAGCTAGTTCCTATCGTCGAGTAATAAAGAGTCGCCGCATAGGAAAGTCGATTCAGCCCAGGTGTAAATTATCTACGAGCAAACGAGTCCGCATCAGCAGGCTCGTTTGCTTTTGTCTCAAGGGAAGTCTCGCCTTACCCTTTTTTTGCTGCTCCCATTATTTGACCCGAGCCAGCAGAGGTGCTGCTCCCAGCAATGTCTTCGTATAGGGATGTTGAGGTTGGGTAAACAGCGTTTCGGTGTCGCCCTGCTCGACAATCTCTCCGGCGTACATGACGGCGATGCGATCGCACAAAAACCGTGCGACCCACAGGTCATGAGTGATGAACAGATACGTCAGATCAAATTCATCTTTTAGCTCTAGCATCAGCTCTAGCACCTGGGCTTGCACGCTGGCATCTAGCATACTCACAGGCTCATCGCAAATCAGCAGCTTCGGTTGAGTAATCAAGGCACGGGCGATCGCCACTCGCTGCTGCTGCCCTCCTGACAGTTCCCCCGGATATCGCGAAAAATAAGACTCCACAGGGGTTAGCCCCACCCGCTCTAGCATTTGTTTCGCTCGATCTAAGGCTTCGGCAGGCGAGGCCATCTGGTGAATCAGCAGCGGATCGGCAACGCCTTGCCCCACCGTCATCAACGGATTAAGGCAGGCATGGGGGTCTTGAAAAATCATCTGAATCTGGCGTCGCTCACGCAGCAGCTCAGACGCAGCAAGCTGAGTCAGGTCTTTGCCCAAAAACTCGACTCGCCCCGCAGTCGGACGCACCAGTTGCAGAATGGTGCGTGATAGGGTGCTTTTGCCGCAGCCCGACTCGCCGACTAAGCCAACAATATCACCGGGGTAGAGCGTCAGATTCACCCCGTCCACGGCCTTAATGGTGCGTGATTCGGCCTGCTTGAGGAACCGCGCCAGCACATTTTGCTCTAAAACGTAGTGCTTTTCGAGAGCATCGACCCGAAGAATCGGCTGCACCGTCGCTGGAATGAATGAAGCCGATTGAGGCTTGTGCGGCAGCTCTGTTTTTTCATTGAGTGCCGTCTCAGCGGCAGAAACTCGTTTCGACGACTGAAGATGCAGAGCCGATTTCAGCAGCGATCGCGTGTACCCATGTTGGGGCTGGTCAAGCACGGCTTCCACTGCTCCCTCTTCAACCAGCTTGCCTTCATACATGACCGCAATGCGATCGCAATATTCGGCCACCA
>JBARXP010000476.1:0-22489 GCA_049647405.1 Elainellaceae cyanobacterium
CGCAATCCACGCAGATGTGATTTTGTTTACCTCGCCTCATCCCATTCTTACGGATATGAGTCGCTCCACACTCAGGACATTGCATCGCAGATTTCCCCTAATTCATCTCTTCATTATGCAACGCCTCCGGCTGTGGTACGTGAAAATCGGCATGTGTCACCAGAGCTTGACGGGGCACACTGGCAGGGTCATTTCAGTCGCTTTTAGTCCCGATGGACAATGGTTAGCGACGGGCAGCGGGGATTCCACTATCCGGCTATGGCAGGTGAAAACTGGCGAATGCCACCAGGTCTTGACCGGGCATCCCGTTCATGTCAATTCAGTCGCTTTTAGTCCCGATAGCCAATGGCTAGCGACGGGCAGCGGGGATTCCACCATCCGCTTGTGGCAGGTGAAAACCGGCGAATGCCACCAAGTCTTGACCGGGCATACTGATTCGGTCGTTTCAGTTGCCTTTAGTCCTGACGGACAATGGCTAGCGACGGGCAGCCTTGACGCCACCATCCGGCTGTGGTGTACGAAAACCGGCATGTGTCACCAGAGCTTGACGGGGCACACGAGCCAGATCAATTCAGTCGCTTTTAGTCCCGATAGCCAATGGCTAGCGACGGGCAGCGGGGATTCCACCATCCGCTTGTGGCAAGTGAGTACAAGCGAGTGTGTAGCAGTATGGCGTATCCCTCGTCCCTATGAAGGAACCAACATTACTGGAGCCCAGGGGCTAACAGACGCTCAGCGGGCTTCGCTCATAGCTCTAGGTGCGGTCGATCATTTAGGGGCAGTCGATCGCTTTTCCGAAAGTCACGCAAAAATTTGAGTCTGACTGCATCTGCTACAAGTGCGACCATTTCTTTAGCAAAATCAGGCTATCTAGAGTAAAGTTTGCTGCACAGGATATGGGGTAGGTAGCCCTTCTTCCTGGCAAAGGGCTGCCGCAATGGTTTCTATAGCCTCATCCAACACAGGTTTGCTGTCCTGCCATGCGCTCAATAGTCCAGCCAACACCAACACGCGATCGCCATCATCATTTTTGGAAGCGGGCGATCGCTAGCCATCCCACACCCATTCCCTCCAATTGGGTGGAATGACCTCATCTCTCAAAGCAAAGCCAATCATCCCCTGATGAGCAATACTCGAACGTAAGCAATGACATCGACGGCATAGCGATCGCAGGTTTGAGTCCGCATTCGTGCCACCTGCTGAAAGCTCGACAATATGGTCGATATGAACTAGACTTAATCGGAAATAGTGGAACCCTTGATATGCAAGGCTTTCAGAGATCGGTCACAAACCAACTGAAATCCTTGTCACGTAAGCGTTTGACGCCATTTTACCCCCCTTTATTACCGATAATGTCTACTGCATCAAGCGGCAGTGAATTTGCTCCCATATGCTGACAATAGGGGCCTTGACATCGCCGTTGGTCTCGTCGCCAGATTCGAAGCCGAATGTCTTGCCATTGCGCAGTTGAGGGTCGCGAATGTCGTTTCATGGCTGAGTTGAATGAGTTAGGTAGAGTCCGTGCCGTGCCGCGTAAAGTGAAAGACTCAGTCCTCGATGTCAAATTGAAGGATCTCAAAACGCCCGTAACCAATCGAGCGACCGTCTCCTAGCCCAACCAGATGACCTGCATCGATGGCGATCGCCTGCATTTCTCGTCGTGACACAATGGTTTTATCCCACAGCAGGTGAAAGGCGCAGTGCCAGCCGCATGACACCGCAACGCGATAACGAATCACCTTACCTCGTCCTGTCGAACTCCCGGTCACAGTCATGAAAATGTAAGCTTCATCATCGACCTCTTCTGAGCTAAAACGAGGCTCGTATGCGGGGTGCCCCAGCCAGTTCAGTGAGCAAATCTATAGCTGCCGTTGGCGACAATACATCCAGGGGCAGCTCAAAAAAATCGGCATCTAGTCGGCGTAGCCAGGTCGTAATCAATACCCAAAAACGCTTGGCAAAAGTACGCGATCGCCTCTCAAGAAAAGGAGTTTTCTGAAAGTCCGGCGACCTTAGGATAGGGCATCCGATCGCGCGCAAATGCCTGTTTTGCCCGTCGAATCAGATCCGTTTGAAAGACAAACTCATCCCGTGCATCCATCGGGTAGGCACGCAGCTTAAACTGAGTGCCCCAGAGCTGTTCTTTCATCACCACCACAATCGGCAATTTGAGCTGAGTATATTTGCTGCTGTAGGCCGCCTGATAGAGTACCCGCATCACCCGCTCGACATCGACCTCGTGGTCAAAATAAAAATCTGTCGCGACTTGAGCTTCAAGTTGACCCGTGTTGGCATTGGAGACCGCTTCAGTCCAGGTGGTGCTATGGGGAATGGTGACTCGATTGTCACCCGGAGTTTGCACCTGAATGCCGCGCAGACCATAGCCCACCACTTCGCCATAATGCTCGCCAATCTGGATGCGATCGCCCACTCGATAGGGCGCTTCAAATAGCATCACCACCCCAGCAATGATCGAACTCACGTAGTCTTTGAAGGCAAAACCAAGGGCCAAGGCGATGGTGCCAGTCAGGGCAAATAGATTGGCTTGAGATAAGTTCAAAAACAGGTTGAGCAGATAGGCAACCGTCACGACCAAGATCAGCCCTTTGAGGAATGGAAGCGCCTGCTTGATCAACAGCCGAAAGCGCCGCGCTACCCGTTCTGAGATCCAGTTGGTCAACGTCCGAATCAGGAACAGACAGCCATAGGTCGTTAGAACGGCTAATCCAGCCCGCAGGAGGGTGGGGAAGTTAACATCCGAAAGCAACTTCTGGGGCAGCTCATCGGGCATATTGAGGGTCTGAGCCATAAGCTGTGACGGCATCCAACCCATATAAATCAGCAGTGTCATAGAACCTACCAAAAGCATCAACACCGTCACTGAAATCACCTTTAGCCAGAGGCCAGCCATGGTTCACTAATCCTCCCCGACGAAGAAATTATTATTGGCTAACTCCGTCTTAAGCTTGGCGTAATAAATGGCTCGCACAGAGAGTTTACCTTGACGCAGCTCTAGTACTCGTTCCCGCAAGAGTCGCTGCACTCGCGACTGAATCTGGCTTTCTGGCTCACCTAAACTGAGGGCGAGATGGGCGTGGGTTGCATAGTTGTGAATCAGCAACGAGTGCAGAATATATCGATCAATCACGTTGAGCGACGGCAGACTCGGCAAAACCGGAGGCGTTTCGTGGAGCTTGAAGGGCAATTTTCCCTCAGTTAGTTTTTCATCGGTGAGGTCTTGGGCAGCTTCTAGATCGTCTTTTTGAATGTGAAGGCTCTGGAGCCAAAGCTGCACTGCAATGCTGCTGACCCGAGACGACTGACTAGCCAGGTTTTTCCAATAGGGTTGGCGATCGCCCTCATCTTCTTCGGAGTGTTCGATTTCGATCACCGTTTTGGCGATCGGGTCGAGCCAGTCTTGCAGCATATCTCCCTCTAGATCAGGCAAGGGGGTCACCTCGCTGAAGTAGGCGCTGATCTGACAGACAAAATCGAGATAGTTCCAGGCCCAGTGGCTACAGCCGACGACCCAGAAGCAGTTGCGGTTGCGAATGGACAGGTCGCGCAAATATTCGATGCCGTCCCAGCCACCGATGCAGCGCAAAAAACACTGATCGAGCGACGGAATCACCAGCAGGGTTAGGCGATCGCCTAACTGTTCGCCCAACTGATCGCCCAACTGATCAACTTCTGGGCGATCGCCCTCTTCTTGTTCGAGGCTGACGGGATAGGGTTCTAAAGCTTGCCGAAAGCGCTGGGTCATCATCAGCGGATCAGTCGGACGCGTGCGGCAGTCGAGCGGCACTATCAGGTGCAGGGGCGCATCTTGCCAGTCGTGCAGGCTCTCATGCATGATGTCGGCGATCGGTTCCACCGGGCTGCCCAAAATCACGAGACTGTTCGATGCCGAGAGACGCTGCTGCCAGTCGGCTACTCCAGTGGCGATCGCCTCCTGAATGGTGGACTGATAAGCCTTTGGACTGGTCAATTTCTGCAACTGACGCTCAATCTGATCGGCGATATTTTCTGGCAGATCCGTCAGGTCATTGTCGGTTTCCTTGGCTTTGGCCTGCGCCCGCGTGAACCAAGACTGAAACTTTTGCTGAATCGAGAGCACAAGCGAATCAGGCATCGGTAGCCCTCTGAGTGCCAGCCTTCTGAATATCAGATCTGTGAATATCAAATCTGTGAGCGCCGTGAAGACATTGCCAAGTGAATAGAGTTAGATTTATGCTCATCGCTCACCCCCTATCCGGAGTTAGTGTCCGGGTTTAGCCAACCGTTCTGACAACGACCATAGCAAAAACCCTGGAGAAAACCCCACAATCATCCAGAAACTTATCCATTCAAGTCAGGTGCTTATACAGCTCTAGGATAAAGGGCTGAAACCGAATCCGGAGGGTGGGGAAGTCGTCGATTGGGGCGATCGCCTCTTTGGAAAATCGCGGTGATGGTTCCGTTACGCGCAAACCATGCCGTGGCGATCGCCCCCGACAACAACAACACACCAACCAAAATCAGAGTGGTCAACCGGGGTCGAAACTGAAAACGTCGCAAAACTGGAGCGAGAGCCATAGCCGTTCCATGCCTATCGCCGAAAGAAGCATCTTTAATCAATCACGATCATCTGAGTTTGACATGAAAACAATCTCAGAAACCTCTACAGCAGATGGCATGACGAGTGACGCTTTTGGGAGCTTAATTTTTTATGTGAGTCATTCTTGGTTAGCCGATTGACCTAAAGTTTTGCGTTCTCAAACTTCATGTATTTTATGAAGAGTTAAGTTTACTTATTTCGGAAAATAAATCTCTGAACATAAAGCGCAACTTTATGCAATATTCAGCACAGTTCAACCCTAGTCTTCACATTCGTTTGTTAGATTGAATGCAACCCTGAATTCAGTCACGCTAAAAGGTGAGTACTATGACCCTAGCCAATCGTTCTGAGCCTCAAGTTGGAGAGTTATGGATGGATGCAAACGGCCACAAAATTGAGATTGTGGAAGTTACGGCTGATGCAGAAACTCAGAAGAAGTATGTGGTTTACCGTGATGCGAAGAATGACCATCAGATCAGCCGACTTCCGATGAATGACTTCATGGCAACCCTTGGAGAAGGAGATAACACGCTGATGTGTTGTTTTCAGAAGCTCGAATCTCATTAGTGTTCACAAGCGACCACATCGATCTCCCCTCACCAGCAGGTAGAGCTAATATACTATATCTGTCGTGAGATATCGTGTATGGCGCTGGGCGATGATGTAGAGCCAATCTTTCTTGGGAGACCGCTCACTGCGCAGCTTCCCAAGAAAGATCGGTTCTAACCTATGCGCGCATTGCGATGATAGTCGGGTTGAATAACGTCGTGGCTTGGTCTTTATATTTGATTCGGACAGGAAAGGGCGATCTGTACACCGGAATCACAACCGATGTCTTGCGTCGTCTCGCCGAACATCAATCGGGCAAAACCGGAGCCAAGTATCTGCGCTCAAAAGGGCCTCTCACTCTGGTTTATCAGGTTGAGTTGGGCGATCGCGCGATCGCCTCCAAGGCTGAGTATGGCCTAAAAAAGCTGCCCAAACTCAAGAAAGAGCAGATCGCCAAAAAGCATCTGAGTCGGGCAGAGTTATTAGACCTGCTCAAGCTAAACCGCGAGCTTTAACCCCTATCGGTTGATACACAGCACTTTTCGACCAGTTCATTCCAGCATTCCCTGGGCCTGAGGCACGAGCATCGCCATTAAAAAAATAGCCAGTTGCATCACCACAATGCTGGGGCCAGAAGGCAAGTTAAATAGAGCCGAAAAGACAATACCCATAACCGCACTGAGGGCTCCGAGTCCTGCCGAAAACATGACATGAGTCGTGAAATTACGGCTCAGCAGTCGAGCGGCACAGGCGGGGATGACCACAAACGCACTCACCAGCAGCACCCCAATCGCCTTGATAGAGACCCCCACCACAAGCGACAGCAACACAATAAACGCCGTCCGATGGGCTGCAACAGAGATACCACGGGCGATCGCCATCGGCTCATGTAACGTCAGCATCATCTGGGTGCGCAAGGTTAATCCCAAAAACACAATGCAGGCCACCAGCAATATCGCATTAAAAATTAGATCAGGCGTTTGTACGGCTAAGATATCACCAAACAATAAGCTATCGATGCTGCCTTTATATTCGCCAATAAAACTCAAGATAATAATGGCTAACGCCAAAGATGACGAACACAGAATATTGAGCAGCGCATCTGTCCACAGCTTGGTATGCTCCAGCAGATAGGAAAATAGCAGCGCAAACAATACCGCAAAAGGCAGCAAAATAATCGATGAATTGAGCCCCAGCAACAATCCTAAGCTAATGCCTAAAAGCGCCGCATCGCCTAAGGCTTCGCTAAAGAAAGAAAGCTGCTTCAAGATCGTAAAACTGCCCAAGAGTCCGCCCATGCATCCGGTTAAAACTCCTCCAACCAAAGCCCGCTGCATAAACGGAAACTGAAACAGCTCAACGAGACGGGTCAGATCGGCTTCAACAGTCATGAATGGCCTCGCTCGCAAGAATGGCGATAGCGGACAAACTCAAATCCATAGGTAGCCGAAAGATTGTCTTCAGAAAGGGTAATGTCTGGGCGACCCTGGCAGCGAATGGTGTTGTTGAGGCAAATGACGCGATCGCACTGGCGTCTCACCATATCAAGGTCGTGGGAGATTTGCAAAATAGACCAGCCCTGCTCTTGCTTAAACTGGTTGAGTAAACGATAAAACTCGCCCTCACTCCGAACATCAAGACCCGCAGGCGCTTCGTCTAAAATGAGTAATCGCCGAGGCCGCACGAGACAATAGGCCAGCAACACGCGCTTAGTCTCGCCCCCCGAAAGCCCACTAATCAGCTGGTGCCGCAGATGCCATGCATCGACCTGACTCAGCGACTCTTTCACCGCCTGGTGTCGGGCTCGACCTCCACTCCAGGGAAGCTGTAGCCCCAAGCGATCCCAGCCTAAGCCCACCACTTCTTCAACCGTGATCGGAATCCGCCGATCGACCAAAAAGTTTTGTGGCAGATAGGCAATATGCTGCCGCACCTGGGGCGACAATTTTCCAGTGCGACTCAGGGGTTGGCCTAAGATCGACACCTGACCCGACTGCCGAGGCAAAATGCCCAGCAGAGCCTGGATTAGCGTACTCTTACCCGCCCCGTTGGGGCCAACCACGGCCATGTCTGTGCTAGCAGCGAGTGAGAAAGATACGTGCTGCACCGCCGCCCGCGTTTCTCGATAGACCGTCAGATCTTCTACGACCAACACGGAATCCGCAGCAGCACCCGCGCTGGAATTTCCACCCTCGCCAAGGGCAGAATGGCTGTTAATGCCATCGCCCTCAACACCGTTATGAATAGCAACCTCTCTATCCCTATCTCGCACGACCAACCCTCCTACAACCCCGACCCAGTAATGCCAATTCTTCAATCTCTAGCTACACATCGTTTTTTGTACGGGCGAATGGCGATTCGTCCCTGAAAGAATCTGTAAACGGAATTCTGTAAACGGAACTTAGAGGATGTTTGAAAAGTATTAGAAAACACGCTGGAACAAGACTGATCCCCCTAAATCCCCCTTCTCAAGGGGGACTTTGATTCCGGTTCCCCCTTTTTCAAGGGGGGCTAGGGGGGATCTGAAGTAGCATTGACGACTTCTCAAACATCCTCTTAAAGAACTGGTATCACTTGAGCCATCCTCTTGGGAACAGCCGCTAAGAGCTGAGCCCCCCCTTCCCAAGACTGTGCCGACTCACCCAGCGCGGCTTCGAGACTGTCCACATTATTTTGCATGATGGTGAAGTAATAGTCGGGTTCAGAGGCCGCAGGTTCTCCTGTTTCCATCGGGTCAAATGCACTCACCCCAACATTCAGGTCTTTTGATAGAGAGTCAAATGCATTGTTTCCCGCTTGAGGCTCAGTCAGAAGAGCCTTGATATTTTCTGCCCTAGCCGTTTCGATAATGCGACGAACATCGCCAGGGGCAGGGTTTTCTTCAGGAATATCGACCAGGTACTCCACCTTCAGCCCATAACTATCGGCAAAGTAAAACGCAAAATCATGAAACGCAATAAAGGTTTTGCCCGCGTAGGGTGCTAACCGCTCGGTAATATCGTCGTCTAAAGCTTGCAGTTGCTCGATGTAGGCAGCAGCGTTGGCCATATATTCGACTTCGCCTGCGGGATCGGCGGCAATCAGGCCGTCTCGAATATTCTCTACTTGCTCAATTGCCCGTTTGGGGTCGAGCCAGACATGGGGATCAGCGCTACCATGCTCATGGGCGTCATCCTCAATCTCGACATCTCCTTCGCTAGAGTCGTGATCTTCGTCTTCATGAGCATCAGCATGATCATGATCGTCAGCCTGAGTCGCAAAGGTTGAGATCCCTTGACTCGAATCAATCACAGCCAGATCAGCATTGTCGGCATTGTTAATCAGATCGTCTAAGAAAAACTCTAGCTCTAGCCCGTTTTTCACCAGCACATCGGCGTTGGCGATCGCCAACACATCAGTAGGTTTTGCCTGATAATCGTGAGGCCCCACATTGGCAGGCAACAGTTGAATCACCTCCGCCCGATCGCCCGCTACAGCTTGGGTAAACTGAGTCATCGGCACAATCGTCGTCACGATTTGCACGGCTTCATCTGATTCAGACGCGCTAGACGCATCTGTGGAAACATCGGTTGACTCTGGCCTCGAAGCACAGCTCCCTAAACCCACGCCAATGGCGATCGCCGACATTCCAGCAACGCCCCATCGACCCAGCCGCCCCTTCAATGCCCCCATCAATGACAAGTTCAGTGAGGAATTCGGTGACGAATTTAGTGGCGAATTTTGAACCATGATCAAGACCTCCCCGGTTTTCCTAGAATGATAATCATTCTCAATGTCATGGTACAGCATTCATCCTAAAATCAGAGCTGCTAATGCAAAAAATACTCAAGTCTTTTGTGAGAGGTTCATCACTAAATGAGGTTCATCACTGAATAGAGAAGGAAGTCGAACTGAACGGGCGCATCTGACTTGTGTACCCCTCGCCCTAATAAAGATTTCGATCCCTGGGGTAGAAGGGGTTAGGGGATAAGGACAAACTTGCAAAACTAGGATACACCTGTTGAGATTGGGCGATCGCACGGGCAAAGTATGCCTTTTTGGGATGGCGATACTCAAGGATTGCTATCATGCTTAGGAGCTGACAGTCAGGACACACACCCGTAGAATAATCCTGAATTTTATAATCCTGATTTTTTTCTAGCAAAACTCCAGACATTCGAAGCTTCCGAAATTCGTTCTCCCAGACAACAGCAACTTATCGACAGGCACAAGGACATGAGAAACAGTTTCTTTGAAGACTCGCTGGACAAAGACTACATCAGACGACGAGTTCAAGAATTAAACAACGCCACCATTGGCTTTTACAGTATTGGTCTATATCCGGCCTCCCTTGCCTACAACGCCACCATGCAGTCGGGGGGCGCATCGCTGCTTTTAGCCCCTCGCCCAGGTCGAGAGCTGATGGGTGCATTTTCTGGAACAGCGCTTCAGGGCATGGACCCTGAGCATGTCGAAAATATGAATGGCATGGCTCATCACGAAAAAGAAGGGGAAACCGTCCCAAATACCCTTGATTACCTGATTCAAAATTGTGACTTGGTTTTACTGGGTTCCAACAGTAACCACGTTGAAGAAGATCTCGTAGAGGCATGCAGACTGCGTCAGCGCTATGGCAGACACAACGTTGTGCTTGCGTGCTTAGCGGGTTCGTTTAGCCACGATGAGGAACAAGATGAATCCTACGTGCTGTGCGAAAAAGAGCCCAATCTTGCCTTCTTCTCAGGCTTCCATCGTCACGGAGCATTGCGTGACCCCGTTGACAGTTTTACCGCCAATTTTTGCCATCCCGATGCGCTCACTGCCCTACTCGGCGCATACATTATGGATAAGATTTCGCTCAATATTCAGGTTTCCCCTGGCATTCATAATGTTGAGGCTCAGTATATTAAAGCCGCCAAAAACATGGCCTCAATCTTCGCAGGCTTTGGCTATGAATACCACCGCGAAAATCCGGGTATCTTGCCAACGTTGCTGACGCTGCTATTAGATCAGTGCCTCGATCAGGCCGCAACCGTAGCCATGTCTCGGCGCGATCGCCACAAACTCTACAATCGTCAGCCCATCGCCCTAACCGAGCTGGGCTACGGCGTTCCGAGAATCGAAGCCACCCTCAACCGAGGCGGCGATATAGAAAAAGCAAGGGATCACACATTTTCCCAGCTGACGGCGATGGTTGCTGATGTGCATGGCAGTATGATGCTGCCGCTGATCGGTAGACCCACCCGCAACTTCCAGGCAGGTCAAGTTTTAGCAAATCTCATGGCGACCCTTGAACGGTGCCCCATAGATGTTAATGAATTTGGTAAGTGGTGCGAAGAGGCAGACCTAAGCCGAGGCGCATTAGAAGGTCTCAAAGCGCTGAAATATTGGAAACAGATCACCCTCAAATACAGCATCCCTGTCCACGATTCTTCCATGATTAATCTGCTCTACACCGCAATCTATGGCGATGAGCGGGAGAAGGCATTTGCCTATCAGGTGATGACCCAGAGTCGAGAGCTGTCGAGCTATTGTCAAGAGTCTGTGCGCCCCGTTCATAGCCGCAAGTATGCAGAAGCCTTAACGATTTTAGATCAGCCCGAATCGGTTGACCTGATCGTCAATGCGGTCATTGCTGACAATGCCAGAAAGTCGATTCATGAAAGCAATGGTCTTGAAGGGCGATCGGTGCAAGACGATGACCCCGCCTATTTGCAAGCCATGGATGTGATCGAGAGTGCCTGGGGAAAAACGACAACCATTCACACCACCATGAAATCTTAGGGGCAAGTGGCGTTTGTCCCAGTTCAATATTGCAAACTTGCAAGGGAAAAGCCGTGAATGCATTCCCATGTTGCAAGGTTGCCCTCATCGCCCAGACCATTCTTCCAAAAATGGAGGAATGGATCTGTACCCTAAGCCCCTCGCCAAAGCTGGCGAGGGGCTTAGAGTGAGGACTACAAACGAGGGATGCGTCCAAAGCGTTTTTTACCCCTTGATACTCGAATCTCTGGAATCGGAGACGACGATTGGGGCGATCGCCCGTTCCAACTCTCTATACGGCTGCCGTAGCCACTGACACCGACTCGGTTCCAAAGTCTTGGCGCAGTTTCTCTTCTTGCTCTTGACTCAAGTTAGACTGCAACAGCTCCACATGGTCTAACTGACCCCGAAAAGCATTCCGCACCTTGTCTAGTGTGACTTGTCCGGTCAGCAAGAACAAAGCGGAAGTTCCTTCTGTGACCTGATCTCGCATATCTTTGATGAAATCATCATTGATGCCGTAGTCGCGGAAGTACCCCCCGAGGGCACCTGTTGCTGCACCAACGGCAGCCCCCAGAAAAGGAATGAAAAAGATCAGACCAAAAAGCAATCCCCAAAAAGCACCGCCGAGGGCACCTGCTCCGACAAGGTTAAATGCTTGCTGCGTCTTCGGCTTATTACGTCCTTGAGGCCAGTTCACAACAGCCGCATCGCGAACCTCAATTAATCCTTGCTTTTGCAATTCTTTCAGCTTTGAAATTGCTTGTTCAGCACCATCAGCGCTATCAAATTTCCAAACCGTTAGCGCTACCATAAACACCTCGCGTTTTTCTACAAAGCCTCTTGTTCAGCGGTTTATTTCAACCTCTTTCAACCCGTTTCACTTGTGTGCTGATACGCAATGTAGGCTCTAACAAGCTTCTCTAAAGAATGCTTTATAGACATAGCCAAACGTATCATTTCACACATCAAAAACAAGCCTGTGAACAAGCCAGCTCACTATTTATAGTAGGTCACTGGCTCTACGGTTGTAATCTGCCAAGATAGGGACTTTGAACTAGCGCGATCGCCCAAAAAGGAAGACTTTTTCTATATATTTCGGAGTACATTCAGCATCACAGGTTTGTACTAAAAGATACAGAGTTTATTGGTTATTGCTTCCAAGCTAGAGAGCGAGTGCAAGATTCAATCTGGTAGGCAAATATTCCTCTCAAGGCAGTTCTTCTGGACAGTTCTTCTGGGCAGTCTTTCTGGACAGTTCTTCTGGGCAGCCCTTCTAGCCTTTCCGGAGTTGTGTTTTGCCATTCTGTTTCTCCTTGCACCGATTGACCCTTTGCTTAACTCCACTCGACTACTCCTCGACCTTCAGCATGTCAATGCGATCGCCCAGCGCTTGTCTGGAGCGTCGGAGCCCCATGCGATCGCGTCCCATGTTACCGATGGGCTGGTTGAGCTGTTTGGCTGTGCCTTTGCTCGTATTTGGCTCACAGAGCCGAGTCAGACCCATCTCAAGCTGATTGCATCTTCTGGTCTCTACACCCACACCAATGGATCATTTGCACGGGTTCCGATGGGAGCCTACAAAGTCGGCAAAATTGCCCAAAATCGGGTGCCGTTTCTCAGCAATCAGCTGGCTGACGAATCTTGGGTCAAAGATCGAGATTGGGCGATCGCCAACGGCATCAAAGGGTTTGCCGGATACCCTCTCATCGCGGGCAATCGGGTCACGGGCGTTTTGGCTACCTTTAGCCGTCACCCCATGGCTCCAGAGTTTTTGGAAGTGCTGCAAGTCTTATGCATGACGACAACCATTGCCCTAGATGCGGCTCAAACCATCGGCCAAATGCGACAGAGCTTAGAGGCCAAGACATTGCCCCTGGGAACACCGAGAACCCTTTCTGATCGGCTCTCCGAAATTTTGACGGGTACCCGGCTGTTACTCGTGGGCACTGAGCAGCCCATGTTGTCCTCGGTCGGCTACACCTTCTTACGATTGACAGAACTGTTAGCTCAGCTAGGATGCAGCTATTGCCGCCTGACCTATGGCGACACCAGAGTCACCCTAGAGGCGATCGCCACCCTACCCGCAGCATGGGATCAGAATCAGCGGGATCAGACTATCGACTCCAGCAGCCAAGAGTTAAGCCCCCCGCCCCATCAATCTGCCAACGGAAACGGGGCACATGCCCCCGCAGGGACAGAGGCACACCCCTTGTTTAGCCAGTTTCAAGAGATTCAGTTTATGGCAACCTGCGGCAGCGGCAGTCTGACCCTGACCCTCGAAGCCCAAGACTCGATTCTCGATGTTCGGCTACAGATGCCCTATGTCGCGACTCAGTCAGGCACCACCGTGCGAATTCAGTGTCAGCGTCCGGTCTTGCAGACTGCCCTGACCCATCTCGCCTTTGAGGCGGGGTTGAGTGTGTGTAGCAGCCACAGCGAAGGGGCGATCGCCATTACCGACCGAGAAGACGTGGTGAGTCATGCAGCTCAGGCGATTTGGGTGCAGCATCGGCCCAATGAGCCTATTCCGTCTGAGGCCAAGGGTGTCATTGACCTCTCCATCCAAGCCGCCGAATTTGCCACCCTAGTTCATCAGGTAAGCCAGGGTGAAATTCCATCCTCATTCGAGACGCCCCCGGCTCCGCCGTCTTTATCTAACCGAGAGCAAGAAGTTTTAGCCCTGCTCGCCCAAGGCTTTCGCGATCGCGACATCGCCCAGCGTCTCTACATCAGCGAGAGCACGGTCAAGTTTCACCTCAACAATGGCCAGACTAAGCTCAGCGCCAAAAACCGCTATGAAGCTGTTTACAAAGCGGCCATTCAAGGGGTCATTTGAGAGTGGGAACTCACCCAATCTCTAAACTCAATATCCCACCGCCATTTCGACTAGCTGGTTAATGTAGCGATCGCGCTCTAGGGGCAAAATTTCAGCCGCTTGAAGAATGTGTTGTGTCATCACGAAGTAAATCAGAGACCCCATAATTGACGCTGCCGTCATCTGCGGATCAGGACAGTCAATCTCAGGATGGAGTGTCAGAATCTGGGTTAACTTATCAATCACAGGCTTTTGCACCGATCGAGCCATCTCCTGAGCAAGATGAGGAAACCGCCCCGACTCACCAATCATGAGCCGAATGAAATCATGATGCTGATCTGTATTGTTTAACATTCGTGTCAGCATTGCGTTGAAAACGTTTCGCAGCATAGCTTTGGGGTCGTCGATCACAGGTAGATTAATCGCCAAGACAGCAACATCTTCCTGAAAAAATTGAATTTGCTGCTTTATCACCGCCGCAAACAAATCTTCTTTATCTTTGAAGTGATTGTAAAGCGTGGGCTTAGAAACCCCAGCAGCCTTGGCAAGCCGATCCACACTGGTTCCTTTGTAGCCATTTTCAAGAAATTCCTGTAGCGCTCCAGCCAAGATAGCCTCTGCTTTAGTTTCGGGCACTGCGTCCGGAGCTGATTTTTCTTGCGATGGTTCCTGCTCTGTTCGCTTTCGTCGTCTGGCATTTGGCTTAGATACTGGCATTCCCTCTCTATCCTGCAAAGTTGATCTGTGGGGCTTAGACGAGCCTCTTAGTAGATTAACCTTCTCTGATTATTACCTATTCAGAGGTCTTGCCATATTTTAACTAAACAGTTTAGTATATTGACAACAGGCTTAGCCAAATCGCTAGAAAAGTCCAGTTCGTTAAGTCTGCGCACTCTCTAGTCTTAGGTCAGTCGTGTTCCCTTTCGAGTGCCCTTCCTAATTGAGCCTTTTCTATCAAAGGCTCAATTAGTTACTGAAAAGGCATGTAGAGTTTTTGGCGTTAATTTTACTAAACGGTTTAGTCAATTTACGCCTTTTAGTCTGTTTCAGGAAAAATCAAGGGCTTACAGCTACTGCTCCTAACGAGTGTTCTTTGCCAACTATTTTAACTAAACGGTTTAGTTGTTTGAGGCGTTCATATTCGGGTCTATTCCTTTCATGTCAAGTCATTGCCGTTATTTTTGCTGAGTAAGAGGTTTTTAGCCATGACGTTATTTAATGTTGCTCATTCTATTCAAGCTCAACAGGCTCAAGATTCTCAGGTTCAGAATTCTCAGATTCAAACCGTCGTCGCTGCTCAACACCCTTGGTATAGGCGTCCACCGATTGTGGCGATCGCCCTGCTTTTGGCAAGTGGCGTAGCCATTTATGCCATCAAGCCCTGGGCCTCTGAGTCTACTCAAGATACCTCTGTGATTACCGCTCCTGCACCAACGACAGTCAGCGCTCTGGGTTTTATCGAGCCCCAAGGAGAGGCGATCGCCATCTCCGCCCCCTCAACGTCGCAAAACAGCCGGGTCGAACAACTCCTCGTCAGCCGTGGAGACACGGTAAAGGCCGGACAAGTCATCGCCATTATGGATCAGCAGGCTACTGCCGCCGCTGCACTGGCGGCAGCACGAGAAGATGAGCGGATTGCTCAAGTTCAGCTCGCTCAGGTGTTATCTGGCGAAAAGCAGGGAGACATTGCAGCCCAGCGCTCAGAGATTGCTCGACTAGAAGCCGATCAGCAAGCCAGCATTGCAGCTCAGCGAGCCACCGTAGACCGACTAGACGCCGAATTTCGCAATGCGGAAATCGAAAATCAGCGCTATGAATCGCTCTATCAAGACGGCGCAATTTCAGCATCAGAGCGAGATAGCAAGCGACTCACCCTAGAGTCTGCTCAGCGCAACCTGCAAAACGCCACGGCTGAGCTAGACCGACAAAGAACAACGCGATCGCCCCAACTTGCTGCCGCCCAGTCTACCCTAGACGCCATCTCAGAAGTACGGCCTGTCGATGTTGATCTGGCTGAAGCAGAGGTAGGTAAAGCCATGAAAGCCGTCGAGCAAGCAGAAGCAGAGCTAGAACAGGCTTATGTGCGATCGCCCCAAGCTGGGGTCGTCTTAGAAGTCTTTACCCGTCCTGGAGAAAAATCGAATAGCGACGGCATTGTTGAGATCGGCCAGCTCGACCAAATGATCGTCACAGCAGAAGTCTATGAGAGCGACATTCAGCGAGTCGAAGTCGGCCAGTCTGCACTCATTACGAGCCGTGCTCTCAGTCAAGCCCTCGTGGGAACGGTGACATCTATCGGCTCCAAAATCCAGCAGCAAGACATTATCCCCACTGATCCCAGCGCCACCATTGATGCGCGAGTCGTCGAAGTCGAAATTCGACTGGATGCTGATTCTACGACGCTCGCCCACTCGTTTACCAACCTGCAAGTGAATGTGGAGATTGAGCAATGAAAAACCCGTGGATACAGGCCCTCAAGCGCCGCACACCTCTCGGCTGGCTACAGCTAAGTCACGAAAAAAGTCGGCTAGTGGTGGCGATCGCCGGAATTGCCTTTGCAGATATTCTAATCTTTATTCAGCTTGGCTTTCAGGGATCGCTCTATGACAGCAATACGAGTCTCATCCGTGCCATTGACACCGACATCGTACTCGTCAGTCCTTCTGCAAAAAACACACAAAACCTTGCGACCTTACCTCGACGTCGCCTTTACCAAAGTCAAGATATTGAAGGTGTCGAGTCAACTCAAGCTGTTTATTCCGGCATTGTCGCATGGCGAAATCCTCAGACCAAGGTAGAGGCTAATATTCAAATTGTTGGTCTTGATCCTGATCGAGTTGCCTTCAACTTACCTGAGGTCAACGCTCAGCTTGATGCGCTCAAGATTCCCCAAACTGTTTTATTCGACCGTGGCTCGCGAGGAGATTACTCAGAAGTGATTGACCAAGTCGAGCAAGGAAACCGCATCAGCACCGAAGTAGACGGCAAAACCGTTGAAATTATTGGACTGTTTAAGCTAGGAGCCTCCTTCGGAACGGATGGCTTCTTGATCACCAGCCAACAAAACTTTTCTCTGCTCTTTCCCCGTCGTAGCCCTAGCAGTGTCAGCCTTGGCCTGATCGACGTTGCCCCTGGGTATGACGCCACAGCCGTGGCGATCGCCCTCCGAGACTATCTCCCCAATGATGTTGAGGTGCTAACGATAGAAGAATTTATCGCGAAAGAGCAGGAATATTGGAGCACCGAAAGCCCCATTGGGTTTGTCTTTGGCCTCGGGGCAACCATGGCTTTTGTCGTGGGAGTCGTGATCGTCTATCAGGTGCTTTCCACCGATGTCAACGCCCATATGCAAGAATACGCCACCTTCAAAGCTATGGGCTATCGTCATCGCTACCTGCTCAGCATCATCATCGAAGAATCGATCATCCTGGCCGTACTGGGCTTCATCCCCGGCACCATACTCTCCGTTGGGCTCTATCGCCTTGCAGCCATGGCCACTTCCCTGCCGCTGCTGCTCACCGTTAGCCGCTCCGTCTTTGTCTTCATGCTCACGGTCATCATGTGCCTGATGTCGGGGGCGATCGCCACCCGCAAGCTTCAGGAAGCCGACCCAGCCGACATGTTCTAACCCAGCCAACCCTAAACAACATCAAAACCTTATGATTTCTCGTCCCACCTCATGGTCAGACGCCGCATCAGACTCCGCTGCCATAGACTCGTCAGGGGCGTTGGTTAGCCCGTGCGAAGCACGTATCGCCTCATCTATTGCCATCCGCCATCTCGACCACTTTTTTGGCAAAGGCACCCTCCGCAAACAAGTCCTATTTGACATTAACCTCGACATAGCCGCAGGCGAAATTATCATCATGACTGGCCCATCCGGCTCCGGCAAAACGACCCTGCTCACTCTCATCGGTGGGTTGCGAAGTGTTCAGTCAGGTAGCCTCAAGTTTTTAGACCAAGAACTCCACGGAGCCAGCGACAACGAGCTAACGTGGGTTCGACGCCATGCTGGCTATATTTTTCAGGCTCACAATCTTCACGGCAGTCTCACCGCTCAGCAAAACGTGATGATGGGTCTAGAGCTACATCCCCAATACTCTGGCCAAGAAATGCAGCGACTCGCCAATGCAGCCCTAGAGCATGTTGGCCTCCTCTCTCGCGTCAATTACTATCCCGAAAATCTATCCGGGGGCCAAAAACAGCGGGTGGCGATCGCCCGTGCGCTTGTCAGTCGTCCTAAACTCGTGCTGGCTGACGAACCCACCGCCGCCCTCGACAGCACCTCCGGCAGAGAAGTAGTCAACCTGATGCAGCAGCTCGCCAAAGAGCAGGGCTGCACCATTTTGCTTGTCACCCACGACAATCGCATTCTCGATATCGCTGACCGCATTATCCACATGGAAGATGGTGCGCTTATATAGCCCCTCTGCGCAGAGCGCGGCCTACAAACTCCCCATAAGTCATGAAATGAATACGTGAATCTCTTAACAGAGCTTAAAAATGTATCGCATTTAACTGAAATATAATTTCATCTTGGTCTTATTTTCCTTTTCGTGTGCCAGGATTAAAAGTATAGAGAGAATTCTCTGCTTTTATCCTCATCACAAACATCTCAGGGAAAATATTATGCAACTTCGTTTTATGGGACATTCTTACACTCGCTGCGAGAAAAAAAGCTCTACTGCTAATGTTCAGTTTTCGGGTCACTTTTTAGGCAGCACCTATCGCGCCCCCTACAGCGAATCAAGCCACATCCCCCATGAAACCATTCAGCTAAAGTTTCGAGGCAAGTCTTACAAGACATCTGTTTAATCTTGCAGCCTAACCTTTTCAATCCGCTTACGGGTTGAGCTAGCGACACTTTAAATTCATCTCGACATTACCCCACTAACATTTGCAAAAGTGGGGTAATGTCGTTTTAACGCATTGCTCTTTCTAAAAGTATCTTCTTTCTAAAAGTATCTTAAGGGGGCGATCGCCTTCTCTTAGATGACCATGACCGTTATACCGTTATGAAGATCTCCTTACGTCTGCTTTTGGTCGTTCCTTTCATCTTGGAGATTGGTGCGGCCGTTGGGTTGACCGGGTGGTTATCTCTGCGGAACGGGCAGAAAGCGGTCAATGACGTGGTCACCCAGCTTGAGCAGGAGGTGACTCTCCGGACGCAGAACACTCTAGACGAGTATTTTGAAAAGCCCCATCGCATCAACCGCATGAATGCTGATTTGTTTGCGCTGGGGCTGCTGAGCTTTGACCAGTCGCAAACATTTGAACGCCATTTTTGGCAACAGATTCAAGAGTTTGAGCAAGCCAGCTATATCTACGTCAGTAGTGAATCGGGGGGCTTTTGGACGGCCCATCGAGACCCAGTAACGGGGGCGATCACCTATTACGTGACGGATCAGCCTGGGAATGGCGAGATGCAGCATTTTAGTGTGGACACCCTGGGCGATCGCGATCAGCTCCTCAATGTCACCGAAAATTACGACCCCCGTATCCGTGCCTGGTATCAAGAGGCCAAAGCGGCAGGCAAAGCCCGCTGGACTGAAGTTTACCAACTGGTGCCTGAGCTCACGTTAGCGATCAGTGCCAATGCTCCCCTTTATGACTCGTCCGGCAACCTCCTGGGAGTACTGGGTACAGACCTCGCCCTGTCAGACATTTCAGATTTTTTAGGGACTTTAAAAATTGGTCAATCGGGGCAAGTGTTTTTGATCGAACGGGATCAATCCCTGATTGCTAGCTCAACTCAAGAACCTCCCTTTATAACTTCTGTGGTGACTGGAGCAGAGGAACGGTTGAATGCGATCGCCAGCACCAACCCCATGGTTGCGTCCGCTACCCAATATTTAGTTGATCGCTTTCAGACCCTGACCGCCATCACCGACTCTAAGCAACTTGACTTTATGCTTGACGGTCAAAAGCATTTTGTCCAGGTCACCCCCATCGGTGATGACTTGGGTATCGACTGGCTGCTTGTGGTCGTCGTGCCTGAATCTGACTTTATGGCACAGATTCAGGCCAATACCCGCACCACTATTCTGCTGTGTTTGATTGCCCTGGCGATCGCTACGGGCTTAGGCATCATCACAACCCGCCGCATTGCTAGCCCTATTAGACAGCTGAGTATCCAAGCTCAACAGATCACCACCACGCTCCAGTCCCCCCATCCTGAACAATCGGCGCAGCCCCTGCCGATACTCCCCACTGAAAACAGTGCGATTCAGGAAGTTGGCACCCTTTCCCAATCTTTTCAGACCATGGCAATTAACCTCAATCAGGCTTTTGCTACCTTGCAGCGGAGCAACCTAGAACTAGAAAAACGGGTGCAGCAACGCACCCTCGATTTAGCTAAAGCGAAAGAACAGGCAGAAGACGCCAACCAAGTCAAGAGCCAGTTTTTGGCGAACATGAGTCACGAGCTGCGGACTCCTCTCAATGCCATCTTGGGGTTCATTCAACTGATGGAACGGACTACCCTCCCGGCGCAAACGGAACGCGAGTATTTAGCCGTGATTAATCGCAGTGCTGAGCACTTGCTTGATTTGATTAATGATGTCTTAGACTTGTCAAAAATTGAAGCAGGTCGCACCACTCTGTTTCCCAGCAACTTTGACTTACAGGTGCTGCTCAGTAGCCTCCAAGACCTCTTTGCCCAGCGGGCGAATCAAAAAGGCCTACAGCTCGTGATCCAGGTTGCCGACCATGTGCCCCGCTATATCCGTAGTGATGAGAAAAAGCTGCGGCAAATTCTCATTAACCTAGTTGGTAATGCGATCAAGTTTACGGCCTCAGGCTCGATCACCGTCCAGCTTACAGCAACGTCTCTCAGAGAATTGCGAGCAACCGTTGACAACAGCCCGCACAACCCAGCGTCAGCAGATAGGGTGGAGTTGGCGATCGCCGTACAAGACACGGGTGTAGGCATCTCCCCTGAACACCTTGACTCAATTTTTACAGCCTTTAGTCAGGCTCATCCTAATGAAGACGGCACTGGGCTAGGTCTCACCATTAGTCGCCAATTTGCTCAATTAATGGGCGGGCAATTAACGGTTCAAAGCCGGGTCAATGAAGGCACGACCCTAAGGCTCAACATCCCTGTCCAACTCGTCCCAGCACATACCATTGTTGCCGCCACTAGCCCTCGACGGGTCGTCGCTTTAGCCGCAGGTCAGCCCACCTACCGTATTTTGGTAGCCGACGATAGCTGGACTAATCGCCAGTATTTAGTGCAGTTGTTGACCCCCCTGGGCTTCGAAGTTAAAGAAGCCGAAAATGGGCAAGCAGCTTTAGGCATTTGGCGTGACTGGCATCCCCATTTAATTTGGATGGATATGCGCATGCCCGTTTTAGATGGTTATGAAGCAACTCAGCAGATCAAGGCTCATCTAGAAGGGCAGGCGACTGTGATTATCGCCCTTACCGCTAGTGTTTTTGAGGAAGAACGAGGCATCATACTGGCGCAGGGCTGTGACGACTTCGTCCACAAGCCTGTTAAGGAACATGTGATTTTCGACAAGCTGACCGAGCATTTGGGTATCGTATTTGTATATAAAGATACTGAGCCTCAGCTTGGCATTCCCACCGAGCCCCTTTCTCTAGCCCCCAACGTCCTGGCGATCATGTCCCAAGAATGGCTACAGCAATTTAAACACGCTTCAACGATTGCTAGACCAGCCACTTTATTTGAGCTGATTGATCAAATCCCACCTGAGGCAACGACTCTTGCCGAAACTTTAAGGGGCATGATTCAGCAGTATCAATTAGAAAAAATAATTTATCTCGTGGATAGCGCCATAAAAGACCATGAGACCTGATTTATTTTCGGATGTGACGCCTGAAATTCTGATCGCCGACGACACGTTAGAATCGCTTCGGCTCCTTTCTGAAACGCTCTCAGACCAGGGGTACGACGTGCGCAGTGTGGCGAGTGGAACCCTGGCCCTAGCCTCTGCCCGGGCATCTCAGCCTGATTTGATTCTGTTAGACATCAAAATGCCGGATCTTTCCGGCTATGAAGTCTGTCAACGGCTCAAGGCAAATCCCTTGACCCAAGATATTCCGATCATCTTTATCAGTGCCTTGCACGAAACCTTCGATAAGGTGCAGGCGTTTCAGGTAGGCGGCGTTGACTATATTACTAAGCCTTTTCAGATTGATGAGGTGTTAGTTCGCATCGCGAGTCAACTGGCATTACAGGTTTCCTTGAAGCAGATTCATCAGCTCAATGCTGAACTGGAACAGCGGGTCATAGAACGGACGGCACAATTGGAAGCGACCAACCAAGCACTGCGTCAAGAAGTGGATGAACGGATGCAGGTTGAGCGGGATCTGCGAGCCAGTGAGGAAAAGCTGCGGCAAATCTCAGAGCACATTCAGGCTGTATTCTGGCTGAATGATGTGGCTTCTGGTAGTCAGGACACAGCGGTGCGCTACGTTAGCCCAGCCTTTGCCGAGATTTGGGGCGTGCCCTGCGAAGTGCTGTATCAAAATCCTTGGAAATGGTTAGAAGCGGTTCATCCAGACGATCGCCAGCGGGTTGAGGCGGCTTTTCGCCACAATGTCGCCCAAGGCAGCTATGACGAGGAATACCGCATTGTGAGATCGGATGGTTCGCAGCGTTGGATTCGCGATCGCGGCTACCCCATTAAAGCAGGGTAAGCGCAAGAAAAAAGGGTCTGTGACATGCTAGGGGTATCCCATTACTCATTGGTGTCAAGTTAAGGTTTCAGTCCAGATGTCAAGTGACTGAGCAGCAATACGTCGATGACGTTTGCGCT
>JBARXP010000477.1:0-1722 GCA_049647405.1 Elainellaceae cyanobacterium
CCGTGGCAATGCCCTGCACCTGCATGTTTTGAAATTCGTAGATGCCCGTATCGCTGAGAATGCGAGGGTTGCCCGGTAGCCCATCAACGACACCTTCGTCAAACAGACGACTGCTGATCATGACTAAATCAGCCGCTACATTAGGCTTCCGGTAACCTGAAGTGCAGCCAATGGGGCGAAACGGGTTGACTAAAATTCTGCGCCCACTGCCGCTGAAGAGAAAACAGGTATGCCCCAACGCTTTAATCGTCACTGAGTTCCCTGATTGGGCATAGCTAGGGGTGGCAGAGGCTGCAAGATTGGCGATCGCCACCGATAGGGCAGTCAGCCCTGCATATTGAACAAACGTACGCCGCTTCATAAAACTCCTCAATCACAGGAATCGTCAATGTGATGTTGCACCCCAGAGAGTCCTTGGGTGTTGCAATCTCCTAGCTTACAGTGGTTTGGTCACGGAACAGAATCCGTGAAGCGATCTCCCAGCAATTCTCAACATGGTTACGCCGCAACGCCCGCAAATCAATTGCAGGCTACAAACGATGAAGTTCCTTCAGGACTAATATCCGCTGAATCTTAGCCCCAACGGGGCTTTCACTGATTAGCCCGCAATTTATTCGCGGGTGGGTCGGAAGCGTAGCCAGATGGCTAATTCTCAGTTTAGTTCCGTAATGATTTCGCGGATGCCATACTGAGAATCACTAGGCTGCAACTTGATGCTGACCCAGTTCACTTAGAAAATTGCTGAGCAGCGATTTCCCAACCAGAGTCAAAATACTCTCTGGATGAAACTGGACGCCTTGAATATGCGGATAGTTCCGGTGGCGGAGGCCCATAATCGTGCCGTCATCAACCCAGGCCGTAATTTCTAACTCGTCTGGGCAGGTGGCGCGATCGACAATTAGGCTGTGATAGCGCGTGGCGATGAACGGGCTTTCTAGCCCTTGAAATACGCCCACTCCGGTGTGATGCACTTGAGACGTTTTACCATGCATCAGCACTGGAGCCGCAGTAATGGTGCCACCAAACACCTGTCCGATGCTCTGATGCCCGAGACAGACTCCTAGCACAGGGAAATCAGCTCCTAATGCTTCGATGACTTTCATCGAGATTCCCGCGTCTTCAGGGCGACCCGGCCCTGGAGAGATGACGATGCCATCAGGATTGAGCTGCTGAATCTGCTCTAGGGTAATTTGGTCGTTGCGATAAACCTGAATGTCTTGGGCGATGCTAAATCGCTGCCCAAGCTCTCCTAGATACTGCACCAGGTTGTATGTGAAGCTGTCGTAATTATCAATAACCAGAATCATAAAACGTTGCACCGCAGACTTTGCAAGGTGTCTAGCTTGAAGGGTGTTGAGCTGAATACGTCTTTGACATCCTCTCCACTCAACCGACGGGCGATATGGGTGGAGATTCCTTGGATTACTCCAAAGATTTCCTGCTTCACTGGCTCACGCCTAGATACTTGAGTCAGCTCAAATATCCCGGGTCGGAACGCCTCCACAGGCTATTTTTTAACGTCCACTTGGTGCCCCCAAGCAGGACGGATCTAAAGGGTTGGGTTTGGCTTTGCTCTATACAGGTTGCCAGTGCCTTAACCGTTCTCTGAGCCGCCTACTGGATGAGCTATCCGTATGTTTTAGCGTTTTACCGCTGAAGTCATTCTATCAGTGCTGTAGATTTCGGCGCGATTCCTTCTCTCGCTCTCGCATTGTTCAGGGA
>JBARXP010000478.1:0-8136 GCA_049647405.1 Elainellaceae cyanobacterium
CAGCGCAATCGAATCTTCTCCCCATCAATACTGGCTGCTTCTGCGCAGCGAGTTCCTTTGCCCTGTGGGATGTCCGTCTTCTCCATCAAACGATGCAAGCTACTATGGCCTACCTGCAAGCCCATCACAGTTTCCACGTTCTGCTCTGCCTGTTGGAATGAGCTTTGGGCGCACAGGCGCAAGCCGCATTTCTCTAGCGCCGGACTCAGCTGTCGCTTGGCTCTGAGTCCCAAGCGCTTTCCTTGCGTTTGGCTCAGCCTGACCTTGCCCAGAATGCTATTGACTTGTCGTTGTTTGCCACCCCTGTATTGTCCGCCTGCTGAGAAAAAAACTCTCCGATACGGGGGGCAACCTCTTGTATCAGTTGCGATCTCACTTCCCATTCGATACTCTCAAAGTCTTCGAGTTTCTCCGACTCGGTGTGGGCGTACAGAATACGAGCGACTGCCTCCAAGTGTCCCTGCAGTTGAGCTTGTGTCTCGGGCGATAAGTTCTCCATTAGAATTGCTCCCCAATCACGATGGTGAGATTATGCTGACTTCTCATAACCTCCTCAAGCTTGTTGAGTATTTTTCCTCATCTCCAAGTTGGGATGATCCTGGTGCGACCAGAGATGTCATTCTCATGCGTTTTGATGTAGCTAGGTAAAAAGCGTATAGCTTAGATGCAGACCCGATTCAAGACTAGGAAACACTATGATGCTTAGCTAAAGCCTACAGAAACAGGGCTTGGGATAAAGGGCTGTCACAGCAAGAATTAGTTATAACGGATTAGTTTATGTCTGTTCAGCAGGCTGCTGCTTTTAGGGCTCAAGGATGCTGTAAGGAGAAATGAATCCTTAACCTAAAGTGTTGCAGCAGCCTTAGTTTCGGAAACTCATAACCTATGGCTCAGCTCGAAGGTCTCACCTGTAGCGTAACTGTCACAGGTATCTTGCCAAGCTATTGCTTAACAGTTAATGACGTGACGTAGTCATGAGGGCAATCAATATGGCAAAGGTTTTAGAAATAACCACCGCAAGCGCTATTCGAGGTATTCCTGAGCAAGGCCAACTCGTCGAGGTTAGAGGCCAACGTTTTGCTGTCACTGATGTCAAAGCCTCGGCATTACCGGAAAGCCATGTCTTTAGGAGCAATCACACTGTCCAGCATCTAGTGAGCCTTTCCTCAGTTGAAGATGATGCGCTGGGAGAGGAACTCCAAGTTGTATGGGAAATAGAGCCCGGTGCAGTAATCTTTGAAGCCAGAGAACTACCCTATCCCGATGGGTTTGATCCGCCTGAACGTCTTGATGCTTTCCTTGATGCTGTTCGATGGGGTGCTGCCTCAAGCGCGGATGTCCGAAACATACAGTCACCTTTTCGAAGCGGCATTGATATTGAGGACTACCAGCTAGATCCGGTTGTCCGCGCAGTCCAGATGCCTCGGGTCAATCTACTGATTGCCGATGATGTGGGTCTGGGAAAAACGATCGAGGCGGGTCTAGTTGCCCAGGAGTTAATCCTGCGGCAACGTGCTCGTCGCATCCTGATCGTTTGCCCGTCATCGCTCCAGATTCAGTGGCACGACCAGATGCGGGATAAGTTTGGACTCGATTTTCGGATTGTTAATAGTGATTTACTCCGCCAACTGAGACGGAGTCGAGGGCTTCACGTTAACCCGTGGACACATTTTCCTCGCCTCATTACGTCTATTGACTTTCTGAAGCGCGATCGCCCCTTACGTCTCATGCGGGAAGTGCTACCAGCAGAAGGCGAATCGGTTTACCCTCGCCGATTTGACCTCATGATCGTTGATGAAGCTCATAATGTGGCTCCCTCCGGTGGGGGGAACTATGCGGTTGACTCACAACGGACAGCGGCAATTCGATTGCTGGCACCGCATTTCGAGCATAAGTTATTTCTGACCGCAACTCCCCATAATGGTTATCCTGAAAGCTTTACAGCGCTATTAGAACTGCTGGATGCTCAGCGTTTTGCGCGTGGCGTTGCCCCCGATCGCAATCAGTTGCAGGTCGTTATGATTCGGCGTCTCAAGCAGGAACTTCCTCCTCGTTGGGATGGAACCCCTCGATTTCCAGTGCGCAACCTCGAAGCTCTGGAGGTGGACTACTCTGAAGCTGAGCGGCAAGTTAATGAGATGCTGAAACGCTACACCTCCCTTCGATGCAGCGGAGCAAAGGACGATAAAGTCGAACTGATAGCCACAGAATTTGTACTCAAACTCCTTAAAAAACGACTGTTTTCGTCGCCCCAGGCGTTTTTGACCACGTTAGAGAAACACGAAAAGACGATCAAAGAAGGGAAAAAGCGCCAAGCTCGCCGATTATCGAAACCCACGGTTGAAATATTGCGCCGCCGGGTTGAACAGGCTGAAGAAGACAGCGATGATGATGACTTCATTGAGGAAACGACCCATGATGCGGTTTCTGAAACCTCGCTGCTGTTTCGAGAACTCAGCGCTGAGGAGCAGGAACTGCTGACTTCCATGCAGCAGTGGGCCGCGCAAGCAGCTTGCCGTCCTGACTCAAAGGCTCAGGAACTGCTCAATTGGATTAACACCCATATTCGCCCTGAGGGGCAGTGGTCAGATCAGCGAGTGATCGTTTTCACTGAGTATCGAACAACCCAGAAGTGGCTCTATGACCTCCTCGCTGGTCAGGGGCTGGCTCAGAACGATCGCCTCATGATGCTCTATGGAGGAATGAATTCTGATGATCGGGAGCAGGTCAAGGCAGCTTTTCAGTCAGGGCCTGAGCTGTCGAATGTTCGGATTCTGCTCGCCACGGATGCCGCTTCTGAAGGGTTGGACTTGCAGAATCACTGCTCCAATCTCATCCACTATGAGATTCCCTGGAATCCGAACCGCCTAGAACAACGCAACGGTCGAATTGACCGACATGGACAACAGGCATCGGAGGTGATGATTTACCACTTTGTTGGGAAGGGCTACTCAAACCACCGCACGGCTGGCATTCGCCCTGGTGATTTGGAAGGTGACCTAGAATTTTTGCTGCGAGCGGCTCTCAAGGTCAATACCATCCGTGAGGATCTTGGCAAAGTTGGCCCCGTGATCGCGAGTCAAGTTGAAGAGGCAATGCTCGGAAAGCGAGCGACGCTCGACACCAGCAAAGCTGAAAAAGAAAGTGAACCCGTACGCCGCTTACTGAAGTTTGAGCGCAAGGTTAGAGAGCAGATCGAGCAGCTTAGAGAGCAACTTCAGGAGACTCGTACAAACCTCAGACTCACACCAGACCATATTGAATCAGTCGTGCGGGTGGGGCTGGACGTTGCCCAGCAACCGCCCTTACAACCAGTATCAGGACAAGACATCCTTTTCCACATCCCTCCCTTGCGAGGCAGTTGGTCGGCCTGTACTCAAGGGTTAGCCCATCCCCATACCGGCGAAATCCGCCCCATTACCTTTGACCCTGATGTAGCCCACGGGCGGGATGATGTCGTTCTTGCACATCTCAATCATCGATTGGTGCAGATGTGCCTGCGCTTGTTGAGGGCAGAGGTATGGGCCAGTGGAGTGAATAAGTCGCTCCATCGGGTTACAGCTCGGTTAGTGCCCAGTTCTGCCTTAGACTATCCGGCTGTGGTGGCCTTTGGTCGATTGGTTGTCCTTGGTGGTGATCAGCATCGACTCCACGAAGAAGTGATTGCAGCCGGAGGTCGGATTCGAGAAGGTCGATTTCGACGGTTCGATAGCCTCGTGGAGCTGCGTCAGGCACTTAATGCTGTCTTGCCCGATCCCGTTCCTGAAGAGACCCAACAGCGTTTGGCGAGACTGTGGGATACCTATGAGGCTCCCCTGATGCAGAGCCTCGATGTCCGAAAATCAGAGCGGGCTGCATCTCTAGAAAAAGCGTTGAGCGATCGCCGCGACAAGGAAGTGGCTGACATCACGGCCATCCTCAATGAACTCAAACAGAGCATCTTACAGGAATTGGAAGATGTAGAAACCCCAATGATCCAGCTATCACTTTTTAATGACACCGAACGAGACCAATTTGACCGCAATCGGCGCAGCTTAGAAGATCGACTCATCCAGATTCCGGATGAAATCGAGCAGGAATCGACGCTGATCAGATCGCGCTTTGCCAACCCGACCGCTCGGCTGTTTCCGCTGGCGATCACTTACCTCATCCCGAAAAAGTTTGCTCATTGATTAGGTCTGTCGTATGTCAACTGCCCGCCACCACGCTGAATGGTTATCACTGGTTGAAGCTTCGGGGCCATTCCTAAGCCTCCAAGTGCTAATGGATGCCTTTCCACAAGGCTTGGAGGTTCATGATGCCGCTCAGTTCAAAGTCTTACGGCAAGCCTATGAAGAATGGCTGGATAACCGTGACACTCCTAGCATTCATCGAGCGTGGGTAGAGTGGGTGCTGTCTGAAGTCTTGGTGTTTCCTGAAACGGTGTTGGTCACTGGGCAAGGGATGCCCACGAACTTGCACGTGACGATTACAGAGCACCAGGTGACGCTGCGGCCTGACTGGGCAGTTATCGATCCGACCACGAAGCAACCTCGGCTACTCATTCAAGTGATGCCCCCCGACCAGGGACTCGAAAAAACGCTGAAAGGGTCTCGTTGGAAGGCATCTCCGGCGACTGGCATGATGGAGTTGCTTCATGCTACCGATGTCCGGCTGGGGCTGTTGACCAATGGTGAGCAGTGGATGCTGGTCAATGCTCCCAAGGGAGAATCGACAGGGTACATCTCCTGGTATGGCAACCTGTGGCTAGACGAGAAGCTGACGCTGCGAGCCTTTTGCAGTTTGCTGGGGGTGCGGCGGTTTTTTGCGGTGGATGCTGGGGAAACCCTGGAGGATTTGCTGGGCCGCAGCAAGGATGCTCAGCAGGAGGTCACCGACCAGTTGGGCTTCCAGGTTCGCAAAGCAGTGGAGGTGTTGGTGCAGTCTCTCGATCGCATCGACCAAGATCGGCAGCGGACATTGCTGAGTGGATTGCCCGAAACGGTGCTGTATCAAGCGGCGCTGACGGTGATGATGCGCCTGGTCTTCCTTTTTTCGGCGGAAGAGCGGGAGCTATTGCTGTTGGGAGATCCGCTGTATGACCAGTTTTATGCCGTTTCGACGCTCAGGTCACAACTCCGAGAACTGGCGGATCAGCATGGGGAAGAACTACTAGAGCGTCGTTATGATGCTTGGGCTCGGTTACTTGCCATTTTTCGAGGGGTCTTCGGTGGCATCCATCACGATGCGCTTCAGCTTCCGGCCTATGGCGGTACACTCTTCGATCCCGATCGCTTCCCGTTTTTGGAAGGCAGAGCATTAGAGACCCATTGGTTAGAAACAAAAGCCGAGCCAATTCCGATCAATAATCGCACGGTGCTGCACCTGCTCGAAGCCTTGCAAATTCTTCAGATCAAGGTGCCGGGGGGTGGGGCGGAGCCGCGCAAGCTGTCGTTTCGGGCGCTGGATATTGAGCAGATTGGCCATGTGTATGAGGGCTTGCTCGACCATACGGCGGTGCGTGCAACGGGCACGATTTTGGGGCTGACGGGTACCAAAAATAAGGAGCCAGAAGTGGCGCTGAGTGACCTGGAACAGTTGCAGGAGAAGGGGGAAGGCGACCTGATGACGTTTCTCCGCAAGGAAACGGGGAGATCGAAGTCTGCGTTAAAGAAAGCGTTGCCAGATGAGGTAGACTCTGACAACCGAATCGATTGGGCATCTCTAGAAATGCAGCAGCTACGAATCGCTTGTAATAACGACCAAGCGCTGTTTGATCGGGTACTGCCCTGGGCAAAGCTGATTCGGGTTGATACGTTTGACTCTCCGATTGTGATTCCGGAGGGGAGTGTGTTTGTCACTCAGGGGACGGATCGCCGCGAGACGGGCACCCATTACACGCCCAAGAGCCTGACGGAGGAAATTGTTAAATATACGCTAGAGCCGCTGGTGTATGAGGGGGTAGCGGAAGGCAGGCCAAAAGACGACTGGCAACGGGTATCGGCGGCAGCGTTGCTTCGGCTCAAGGTCTGCGATATGGCGATGGGCAGTGGGGCTTTTTTGGTGCAGGTGTGTCGCTATTTATCAGAGCGGTTGGTAGAAGCGTGGGAAGAGGCAGAACGACAACATCCGGGGCAGATCGTGGTGGCTCCTGAGGGGACGCTGTCTGATTCTCGCCCGGAAGAATGCCCGATTCCGAAGGATGCGGATGAACGGCTGGCGGTAGCTCGACGCATTGTGGCAGACCGCTGCCTCTATGGGGTAGACAAAAACCCGATGGCGGTGGAGATGGCGAAGCTGTCGCTGTGGCTGATTACGCTACAAAAGAATCGGCCTTTTACGTTTTTAGACCATGCGCTGCGCTGTGGCGATTCGCTGCTGGGGGTGACGAGTCGAGAGCAAATCGAATTTCTGCACCTGAACCCCGACAAGGAGGCGGTGCAGCTCCGTACGGTGTCGGATATTTGGCGACCGCTGTTGGCCGAGGCCATTACCAAACGGAATGAACTGGAAAGTTTTACAGTCAACGACATTCAAGATTTAGCCCGCAAGGAAGCCCTGCAAGCCGAGGCGGAGGCACTGACCTGCAACATCAAAATTGCGGCGGATTATTTGATTGGCGAAGCACTAGCCCAGGCGGGAAAGACGGGGAACCGGAAGGTGGAAGACCTGGGAGTGCTGTCGGGGCTGGTGACGGATGCCCTGGAGGAACCGGATGAGCGAGAGCGAGAAAACAAGCTGCGGCAAATTCGGGAAAAGGCTCAGCGAATGCTGGATGCGGGCAAGCCGGAAGGACAGCCAACGCGGGAGCCGTTTCATTGGGCGTTGGAGTTTCCGGAGGTGTTTTTGGAGGAAGATGCACCGAAGGGGTTTTCGGCGATCGTGGGGAATCCACCGTTTCAGGGGGGCAAGAAAATTACGGGAACGGTCGGCACCGACTATCGCGAGTTTCTTGTCGAATACTTGGCAAGAGGAACTAAGGGGGTTGCCGATCTCTGTACTTACTTCTTCTTAAATGCAGGGGCGTTGGTGACGCAGGAGGGCAATTTTGGATTAGTGGCAACCAACACCATTGCCCAAGGCGATACCCGTGAAGTGGGGCTGGATCAACTCGTTGCCCAAGGCTACACGATTCCTCGTGCGGTGCCTACTCGTCCTTGGCCGGGAACGGCAGCGCTAGAAGTAGCTTATGTGTGGCTGCATAAAGGGGAATGGCAGCAAAAATTTGTGCTGAACGATAATCCTGTCAAAGGGATTACAGCTTATTTGACAGTGCCAGGGAAAGCGGTGGGGAACCCCTATCGGTTAGTAGCCAATGGAGGCAAATCTTTTCAGGGTTCTGTAGTTTTGGGCATGGGTTTTGTGTTGGAACCGGAAGAAGCTCAAGCGTTGATTGAGAAGAATCCTACAAATAAAGATGTGCTTTTTCCGTATTTGAATGGGCAAGACCTCAACAGCAATCCTGATCAATCTCCAAGTCGTTGGGTAATCAACTTCAAAGATTGGCCGCTGGATGCGGAGCATGATGATCCGAAAAAGCCAAAAGGTGCTCCCTATGCAGCAGATTATCCAGAGTATTTGAAGATTGTTCGAGAAAAGGTGAAGCCGCAGCGTGACTCTGTCAAGAAAAAGCCCTATAGAGAAAAATGGTGGCAATTTGCAGAGCGATGTCCGGGGCTTTATGAGGCGATCGCGGAGTGCGATCGGGTTTTAGCTATTTGTCTGGTTACACAATATTTCTCGCCGGCGTTCTGTCCGCCAAATTGGGTTTATGCACATAGGCTATGTGTCTTCCCCTTTGAGAGTTGGAAGGAGTATGCCTTAATTCAATCCAATATTCATGAAACTTGGGCCAGACAGCATTCCTCAAGCCTTGAGACGCGATTAAATTATTCACCTTCAGACTGCTTTGAAACCTTCCCCTTCCCCGATCGCACCGACACCCTAGAAACTATTGGCGAAACCTACTACACCCATCGCCAAACCATCATGCAAACCCGCCAAGAAGGGCTCACCAACACCTACAACCCCTTCCACGACCCCACCTACACCGACCCCGACTTCCAAACCCTCCGCCACCTCCACATCCAAATGGACACCGCCGTCGCCGCCGCCTACGGCTGGCACGACCTCACCCTCGACCACGACTTCCACGAC
>JBARXP010000479.1:0-17811 GCA_049647405.1 Elainellaceae cyanobacterium
CCATCGCCTCGAATATAGGGAATGATGGGGTTGTCGGGAACGATCGGCTCCCCTTCTTTGAAGGTAATGCGACTACCAACGCTGGGAGGGGTAATTTTTTCGTACATAGCACTCAGATTTCCAAAAAGGCCAATGGTTATAGGTTACGAGGAGCAATACGCTAAATTGAGCACAGGGCAGTCCCTTATTCTCAACTCGCCTATTCGTCTCAAGTAAATCTCAAGATATGCTCTCATTCCGTGGTGTACGAAACGATAATAAAGATACTGAGAAGATACTGAGAAATCACAGGGTGAGAATAAACGGTATCATTGCATCCCCGGTCTGCGCCATGGCTAAAAGCTGATGTTAGCCTCAAGACAAGAACTTGCTGATAGCCTCAGAACAAGCGCCACATTGGCTGATAGTGTAGTTAGTGAATTCACTCACTCTGATGAAAAAAATTCTAGTTGTTGATGACGACATAACTCTTAGAACAGCTCTAGCCCACTATCTGGAAAAGCGAGGATATTGTGTGCAGCTTGCCTCTTCGGGGCGGGAGGCGATCGCCAGTTTTAATGACGATCTGCCTGATTTGGTTGTCTCTGATGTACTGATGCCCGAAATGGATGGGCTGGAGTTTTGCAAACAAATTCGCTCGATTCGTCAGGGGCAGCTAATGCCGTTTATCTTCTTATCGACTCGTGATAAGTTAGACGACCGCATTGAGGGCCATCAGACTGGGGCCGACGATTATCTCGTGAAACCCTTTGAACCCCGCGAACTGTTGGCAAAAATTGAGGCTCTGTTAGAGCGATCGCGCCGGATTCACTCTGAGATTGTCAATCTGATGCAGCAAGTCGCCCCCGCAGCCCCACCTCCTCAAGCGGTCGAAGTCTCCCCTCCACCGTTGCCCCTCACCCCAGCCGAGTCAAAAGTCTTCTGGGAAGTGGTGCAGGGCTACACCAACAAGCAAGCCGCCGATCGCCTATTTCTCAGTCCGCGTACGATTCAGACCCACCTCAGCAATATTTTGAACAAGCTCCAGCTCGAAAACCGATCTCAGCTTGTGCGGTTTGCCTTTGAGCAAGGATACGAACTGCCTTCCTCAGATTACCCTCCCGTTAACGACGCTCCATGCTAGCCCAACGGATTGATCAGCTCCAGCAAATGCTGCGGCAGGGGCAGCGTCCTATTGCCGATTGGCAAGGGGGAGCGCTAGCCGTATCGGCAGTGCCAGGGTCGGGCAAATCGACCGGAATGGCGATCGCCACTGCGGTATTGCTGGCAAAGCGCTATCAGGCTCGGCAAGCGGACATTGCAGCAGAGGGAGAAGCCTCAAAAAACGCCTTGGGCGCACTTGCAAATTTAGAATCGCAGCTAATTTTGGTCACCTTTACCCGATCAGCCGCCGCCAATTTGCGAGCTAAGATTCGCGGCTATCTGCGCGACTTATCGGTTCCATCTGTGGGTTTTGCGGTTTATACCCTGCACAGCCTCGCCCTCAACATTGCCACCCATCATGCCGAACAGTCGGGCATCAACCTAGAGCAGATGACGCTGATCTCGCCCAACCAAAGCCATCGCATTGTGCGCACCTGTGTCGAACGGTGGATTGTGGAGAGTCCCGACCGCTATCAGCGGTTGCTAGAAGGGCAGCAGAATGACAACGAGCAGACCGAACGACTACGACGCGAATCGGTCTTGAGAACAGAGGTGTTGCCAGATCTAACCCACACTGTCATTCATGAGGCCAAAAGTTCGGGTTTATCTCCAGAGACTCTAGAGCAAATCAACCAAGAGATGCTCTTGTTCAAATCGGCCTCAGATCCGAATGAGGATGCGGATGCCGATCCCTATGAAGTGTTGGCGATCGCCGCCGGACTCTACCGCCACTATCAGCAGCTTTTGCGACAGCGCGGCTTTATCGACTACGACGACATGATCATTGCTGCGCTCAAGGTGCTGCATGATCCCGAAATTCGGACGCTATGGCAATCTCAGGTGATGGCGGTGTTTGAAGACGAAGCCCAAGACTCGTCACCCCTGCAATCGCAACTGATTCAGCTCCTCGCAGGCGGAAATCCTGAGGGGGTGGGTCAGTTCACCTCGTCTCACCTCAATCTGGTGCGGGTGGGCGATCCCAACCAAGCCATCAACTCGACCTTTACCCCCGCCGATCCGATCTTCTTTAGGCAGTTTTGCGATCAGTGTCGAGAGCAAAATCGGCTGACAGAGATGGAACAGGCAGGCCGCAGCTCTCCCATGATTTTGCAAGCGGCGAATACCCTGCTGAGCTGGGTCAATCAGACCTATGGCTTTACGCCGCTGCCGTTTCGGCCCCAAGCGATTCACCCCGTCTCAGTCGATGATCCGCAACCCGATGCCAATCCGGCTCCAGAAGGGCGCGGGCTAGAGCTATATCGGCCTGACACGCCCGTTCACTCTATTCGCCAGATTGCCCAGCGAGTGGCCGAGCTATTCACCGCGCAGCCTCAGCGCAATGCCGTGGTCTTGGTGCGCGAAAATAAGCAGGCTCGCCATGTCGCCCATGTGCTGCGTCATCCTGAAGAGTATGAGCTGGGCGTTGATCTGGAGGCTCTGGGGATCGACATTTATGATGTGGGACAGCGCGATCGCCATTCTCACATTCCTGGTGAACTGCTGCCGCTGCTTCAGTTTCTCAATCGACCCCACTCTCCTGATCGGCTCAAGGCTGCCCTTCAAGTACTCGTGCAGCGGCGCTTGGTGCAGCCCCAAGATCTCAATGCGCTCGTCACTAGTCCCGAACAGTTTCTCTATCCCAGCCCGATCGATCCGCCCCAAAGCGAAACCGTGCAGCAGGCGCGGCGCTACTGTGCCAATCTGCTGCGAGCCCGCATTGAGCTGCCGCCCTATCAGCTGATTCCGTTTTTGGCGCTGACGCTCAAATACGACCAGGCCGAACTGGCAACGGCAGATAAGCTGGCCGAACGCATCGCCCGACAGATGATAGAGGAACAGTCGCTCTCGGCACTGATTGAGGTGCTGAATGAAATCGTGCGATCGGAGCGGTTTGAAGCCATCGACCCCGACGACCCCGACACGCGCTACACCCGCAGCCATCAGCTCACGATCATGACCATGCACAAGGCCAAAGGGCTCGACTGGGATTTTGTGTTTCTGCCGTTTCTATACGACATCGTGATCCCCGGTTCGCTACGAGTCTTGCCCCAGCGCCAGTTTCTCGGCCCCATGAGCCTGCCCGAAACGACACGAGCCCAGATTCGAGCCAGCATTCACCACGGGCTGCCCATTCCCAATCTTGAGCAAGCCTGGAACCAAGCCGCCGATTTGAAGGTGGCAGAAGAATTTCGCCTACTCTATGTCGCCATGACTCGCGCCAAGCGACTGCTGTGGATGTCGGCAGAGCAGCAAGGCCCCTTCACCTGGAACAAACCCGAAGCACTGTCAAGGCGATCGCCCTGTCCTGCCATTCCCATGTTGGTTCAGTGGCGGGCGGCTCAGCAAGATGAGGTGGAACCGCGTTAGCAATGGAACTGCTTCATAGCCGCTTACAAAAACGGTTAATTTCGTCGATTGACTCACTCGGAAGCGACTACGAAGCGTTTCCAGAATTGCGGTGTGTGCTGAGCCAAAACTCTGTGGTGCCCGATGTGGCGGTGGTCAAGCGCGATCGCCTGCCGCTGGACAATGTGCCACTGACGGGAACCCCGGACTGGATGATTGAGATCTTATCGCCTGACCAGAGTACGACTAAGGTGATTGCGAAGATTCAATTGTGCATAAAAGAAGGGACGCAACTGGCATGGCTGATCGATGCCGACGAAAAAGCGGTGATGGTGTTTTGGCGCAATGGCGATGAGAGCCAGCCCCTACAAACCTACGCCAAATGATTGACCCATCGAATCTCTAATTTCTTGCAAGCATTGTACAAACGCTGATCGGCTGTCCAGAACTCAGCTCCTATCGATTCTGTGAGTGCCAAAAATGCTGCATCATATGCCACAGTCTGCTGGAGTTGAATGGCCCAGTCTAGGGCACGTTGGTGAAGCTCGGGTGTGGGAGGAATTTCTTTAATATTGAGTGAGAAGATCGTTGCGATACTCTGCTGAGCCTGGTCTTGAGTCAACAAGCCCGCAGTCATTGCTTTTCGGATCGCAGAAACAATTTCGTAAGACCATAGTGATGGAACCACCAACTCAACATCTGCTTGGAGCCATTCCTTCAACTTCGTATCCGCAGCTTCGGAATACGCAAGAGGAATTACCTGTGAGATAAAAATGTTAGAGTCTGGCACAACAATCATGAAGCTGATTCCAGGTGTTGTTCAAAGCAACTTTCCCGCTCTAAACGAGACTCGGCAACCAGATCGCCTGCATAGATTCCATGTGTTGCTCTAATGTCAGACCGAAGCTGATGTAAGGTTGCGAGTGTACTTAAGCGTTGTTGCTCGTTAACAACTGACCCAGGGAGGCGATCGTCCTGAGTTTGCTCATGGATAATGCTACGTAGCCCCCGCTCAAGCAGTTCAGGTAACTGATCATGGAACGGTGCTAGTCGCTCGGCTAAATCGTCTGAAAGCTGAAGGGTGATATGTGCCATGCTGCGGTGATGAAGTTGGCTATGGGTATTATCTCAAATCTATGGGCGATCGCCCTCTCTCATCGCTTCATGCTGCATGGGTCAAACGTTCTTCTAACTCCTGCCTCAGAGCGAGATAGTGGCGATAGTCGTTGGCCTATTCGATAAACCGGGCTTCATCGCCTAGTTGTCCCTGACTGTATTGGTTGAAGAATTCTTCGGAATCCATCTGCTGCTGATCTTCATAGAGGCTAAGGCGTTTAGCCACGGCAACTAGCGCATCCAGCGATGAAGTGTACTGAACCGTTTGTTTGCGCACTGTAGACTCTGCTAGAGGGTGATAATCTCACGAATCGTTAGTTTTATCTTAGCAATGTAGGAATCGAGGGAGGCGATCGCCAATTGACGAGCTAATGATTGACCTTAATGATTGACCTGTGATTTCTGGTTAGCGATAAACCTCACGCCGATGTCCAACCTTCACCACTAAAATTAGCAAGTCGCTGTTGTTCTTTGATTGGTAATGCTCTGAATTGCTTGGCTGCCTGCTTAATGAACTCGATTCGATAGGTCATAGACCTGTTTCAGCCTTGAGATCTTCCCAACTGATAGTTCCTTCAGTTGCAACAGAAGCGAGAGCGTTTCTTGCGTCTAACAGATCAGCGGTATCTTCTGCGTGCTTAGACTTGAGAAATCGTAGAAAGTCTAAAACTTCGACGACCAAAGGATCAGATACATCATCTAGCTCGCGGATCAGCATGTCTTTTGGAGTCATAAGCTAGCCTTAGCGCGATCGCCCACTATCAAAATTGCTTCAATTGTAGCAACACAGACGCATCTGCTAGAGTCTCGGCAATGCCTGTGAATCCAAAATCACCAATCCAATATCCAAAATCGGCAGAGGGATTTTACAGAATCTATCGCGTTTCGCAAAGCATTGAGCCGAATCCTGAGTTCTGCCATACCCTGATGGAAGCACCCAACCTGAACTTAGCCTCATGTCGTCAAAACCGCGCAGTTTTCTCGCCAGCCCAGAGGGATTAAAGCAGCTCCAAGCCGCGAAGGAAGAACGGAATTTGAGCTTTGCTGCGATCGCAGAGCAGGCAGGCGTGAGTGCCGACACGGTGAGTCGATTGTTTCACCCAGAGCGGGGAAAGCGCATTAGTGAGGCAAGCCTCAACTTAATCGCTACGGTCTTGCAGCTCAACCCCGAAACTCTGGTGTCAAAAGGCGAACAGTCAGACAACTTTGATGAAGCAGAGAGACGAATCCGAGATGCTCTAGATCATGGTGCTACCGAGTTAGATTTATCAGGATTGGAACTGATAACTGTTCCAGCCATCATCGGTCAACTAGCCAATCTGACTCGGCTTCATCTCTCCAGAAATCGACTGACCTCAGCGCCGAAGGAATTCGGCCAACTGTCCAATCTGACCACGCTTTACCTCTCCCAAAATCAACTGACCTCAGTGCCGAAGGAATTGGGTCAACTGGCCAATCTGACCACGCTTTACCTCGACCAAAATCAACTGACCTCGGTGCCGAAGGAATTGGGTCAACTGGCCAATCTGACCACGCTTTACCTCAACCAAAATCGACTGACCTCGGTGCTGAAGGAATTCGGCCAACTCACCAATCTGACTCTGCTTCGCCTCGACCAGAATCAACTGACCTTGGTGCCGAAGGAATTGGGTCAACTGGCCAATCTGACCACGCTTCATCTCGGCCAAAATCAACTGACCTCGGTGCCGAAGGAATTCGGCCAACTGGCCAATCTGACCACGCTTCATCTCGGCCAAAATCAACTGACCTCGGTGCCGAAGGAATTCGACCAACTCACCAATCTGACCATGCTTCATCTCGGCCAAAATCAACTGACGTCGGTGCCGAAAGAACTCGCTCAATTGGCCAACCTGACGGTGCTTCGTCTCGACCAAAATCAACTGACCTCGGTGCCGAAAGAACTCGCTCAACTGGCCAACCTAACTCGGTTTGACCTCCACGGAAATCGACTGACCTCGGTACCGAAAGAACTCGCACAACTGGTCAATCTGACGGTGCTTCGTCTCGACCAAAATCAACTGACCTCGGTGCCTAAAGAATTCGCACAACTCACCAATCTGACGGAGCTTTTCCTCAACCAAAATCAACTGACCTCAGTGCCTAAAGAACTCACTCAACTCACCAATCTGACGGAGCTTTTCCTCAACGATAATGAGCCGTTGGGGCTTTCGGATGAGGTTTTAGGCCCAACCTGGGAGCAGGTTTACATAGAAAAAGCCACCCCAGCGAATCCCCAAGACATTCTCAGCTACTATTTTCGAGTTCTTGGCGATCTTACTCCCCTCAACGAAGCAAAACTCATCTTGGTCGGCTTCGGCAACGTCGGCAAAACCTCCCTCGCCAATCGCCTGATTCGCAACACCTTCGACCCCGACTCCAAAAAGACCGAAGGCATTCAAATTACCCAGTGGCCGCTTCGCCTCCATGACGCCGAAGATATCACCCTCCACGTCTGGGACTTTGGCGGCCAAGAAATCATGCACTCCACCCACCAGTTTTTCCTAACAGAGCGGAGTCTTTACTTACTCGTGCTCAACGGTCGCCAAGGCCACGAAGACGAAGATGCCGAATATTGGCTAGAGCTAATCCAGAGCTTTGGTGGCAACTCTCCGGTGATTGTAGTGCTCAACAAAGTCAGCGAGCATCCCTTTGATGTCAACCGCGCCGCCCTCCAGCAAAAGTTTCCCAACATTCAGAAATTTATCCTAACCGACTGCGAAGCCGAGATTGGCATTGAGCAACTGAGAAAGACGATCGAACGCGAAACCGATGCCCTCGAACACCTGCGCGATGCCTTCCCGAGCAGTTGGGTGACCATCAAAAATCGGCTGTCGGGCATGGAAAACGACTACATCTCCTTTGAGAAATATCGCGACATCTGCCAGCAAGACGGCGAAACCGACTTTGGCGCTCAAAACTCCCTCGCCGTGCATCTCCACAGCCTCGGCATCGCCCTCAACTACAAAGACGATCCGCGCCTGCGCGATACCCATGTGCTCAACCCTCACTGGGTCACCAACGGCATCTACACCCTGCTCAATGCGTCTGAACTCGCTGACACCAAAGGCGAACTCGCCGCTGACTGTCTCAGTCGCACCCTCGACTCAACCGCCTACCCCCTCGAACGCCACGGCTTTTTGCTAGAGCTGATGCGAAAATTTGAGCTGTGTCTCCGGTTTGAAGAAGACGAAAACCGTTTCCTGATTCCCGACCTGCTCGACAAACAGCAGCCCCCCGAAGCCGCCGATTTCAAGCTCGAAGAATGCCTCAACTTCCGCTACTCATACCCGATCTTGCCGGAAGGCTTGCTGCCGCGTTTCATTGTCCGCACCCACGTCTTGAGCGACCACCACCTGCGCTGGCGCACGGGCGTCATTCTCCACTTTGAAGGCAACCGCGCCCTCGTCAAAGCCGATCGCGCCGATCGCTGCGTCACCATTAGCGTCGATGGCCCGATCGAGAGTCGCCGCCGTCTGCTCACCATCATTCGCTACGACTGCGATCGCATCCACAGCAGCTTCAAGTCTAAGCCTCAAGAACTGGTGCCCGTCCCGTCTCATCCCGACATCATCTTGCCCTACCAAGATCTGCTTGTGATGGAAGAATCAGGATTGAAAGAATTTCCCCACGTGATCAAAGGCAAAGTGGTCAACCTCAGCGTTCGAGACTTGCTCAACGGCGTCGATATTGAGGGCAGTCGCCAGCCCAAATCTAAAATAGACCGCCTACACGAATCCCTCAGACTGTTCTACAGCTACTCCCACAAAGACGAAATCCTTCGCGACGAGCTAGAAACCCATCTCAAAATTCTTCAGCGGCAGGGATTGATTCAAACCTGGCACGATCGCCGCTTAGTTCCTGGGGATGAATGGGTCAACGAAATTGACGGCAACCTTAATCGAGCCGACATCATTTTGCTGCTGATCAGCTCCGATTTCATCGCCTCTGACTACTGCTACGAGGTTGAGCTAAAGCGGGCGATGGAGCGCCATAGCCGTGGCGAGGCCAAGGTCATTCCGGTCATCCTTCGTCCCTGCGATTGGCAAAACACCCCGTTTAACAAGCTAAGCTGGCTCCCGCAAGACGGCCATCATCAACCCGTGACCCAGTGGGGCGATCGCGACGCGGCGTGGCTCAATGTCGAAACAGGGATTAGAAAGGCGATTGAGTCTCTCAAGTCACGCTAAATCTCGTTCATCCAGTTTTCGTTGAAGACACACTCGTCACTAATGTCTAATGATTGATCAGGTTGATTCGTCACCTGCTGAATTGTTTCATCGCTGAACTGACAGGCGAGATATACGGCTTCCTCATCAGGTTGCTCTGGATAGGCAAACGTATAGTTCACAAGGCAAAGCCCATCTTGTTCTCCTAGAATGCGAATTCGATTGATTGTGTCTACGCCAAAAGCCGATAGTAAAGACGGAAGTTCAGTCACTGATGGCGTACAATCCTGCAATCGCTGATTTGCCTGCTCCATTTCGCTTTCATCAATCTCTTGGGCTGATGTTATGGTCGGCAGATTCACAGAAATGAGTGCCATGGAAATAGTAGAAGCAGCGAACCAACAAAGTCGTAGATAGAATTTAGGCATGGCTTTGTTCTAAACAAATGACTCTTGATATTTACATGAAAGCGTTTCAGCTTTCGTTATAGCACGACCTGCCGCACTCATTGAAACACAGCTTTTTCATTATTCTAAAGTTCAGTAATTAGGATGCATTTCGCATCTCTGCATCTCAGATTGCGATACTGCCACGCTTTACTCACTTCCTTTCACTCACTTCCTTTTACTCACGGTCATTGCGGTTGGTATACTTGGGGCGCTGTTGATTTGATTGCGCTTCAGGAGTTTTTCATGCCTCTTATCAAAGTTCAAACGTCTGTTGACTCTCCTGCCAAGACTGACGTTGAAGCCATGCTTAAGCAGCTTTCGTCGAGTCTATCGAAGCATCTCGGCAAGCCCGAATCTTATGTGATGACTGCATTCGAGTCTTCTGTGCCGATGACGTTTGGCGGCACGACTGACCCTGTGTGCTACATCGAAATTAAGAGCGTCGGCACCATGAGTTCGGCTCAGACTCTCTCCATGAGTTCTGACTTTTGCGACCAGATTTCAAACCTGCTGGGCATTCCAGCCAACCGCACCTATATCGAATTTGCCGATGCCAAAGGGGCAATGTGGGGGTGGAACGGTTCCACCTTTGGGTAAGGTTTGCATGGCTCGGTATCGGTCTAAACTCTAGCTACAATCTTTTGCAGCAAATTTTGGTGACTCGCTTAACGTGACGGGCATCGCGACATTTACTCCAGACGCGATCGCCACTTACCCCTGACGAGCTTAATTTCGTCATAATCGTAGGCTTCATTGAGATATTCTCGAATGTTTTTGAGAGAAACGTCGCCGACATTCTCAATCGCTTCAATGATGGGAGGCTGACGATCAGCGTCTACCAAATCGTCAAGGGCCACCTCTCGACCATCTTCGAGCAACACCGCTAAGTGGTCGATGACCGTACGCAGTGAAAGTTTCCGACGTTCGGCAATTTGAAAGGGAGCCAGCCCTTGCTGGTGAAGCTCCAGGGTTTCAATATGGGTCGCGCCCATGAGTGGTTTTGGCGTCGGCAGAGCGTTGACCTCGGGCGCAGGGCCTTGCACCTCAATGCCCTGCTCGTCGCAGTACATGCGAATTTCTTGCACAAAGCTCTGCCCATAGCGTTCGAGTTTGCGTTTACCGACACCCGAAATGCTGCCAAAGGCTTCTAGGGTCGTAGGCTTTTGCTGAGCCATCACCCGCAAGCTAGAGTCAGAAAACACCATGTAAGGCGCAACGCTCTGTTCGTCGGCCAGGGTTTTGCGGAGCGATCGCAGTCGTTCGAACAACTGCTCTGCTTCCAGCCGCGCTTTCGGTGTGGCTGATTCTTCAGAAATTTGCAGTTTCTTCGAAACGGCAATGTTTACGGCTCGCTGCTTACGGAGAATTTCCCAGCTCATCGCATTCAGTTTCAGCACCGGAAAGCCGTCTGTGGTTTCATCGACCAGTTTCTGATGCAGGAGCGATCGCCCCAGCGATCGCCACTGCTCTGCCGTGTGGTCTTTGCCAATAGCGTAGGTTGAGAGCTTATCGTGACCGTTTTGCATCACCCGTTTATTCTTCGAGCCCCGCAGCACATCAATGACATGGGTCATGCCAAAGCGCTCTTGACATCGCGCCACGCAAGAGAGAAATTTTTGTGCCTCAATCGTCCAGTCTTCAAAGGGTTGCGGATGAAGGCAGTTGTCGCAGTTGCCACAGCTGCCGCCAAAATGTTCACCAAAGTAGCCGAGTTGAATGGTGCGGCGGCAGTCGATGCCCTCGGCGTAATCTACCACCTGACGCAGTTGCTGGCGACCAATGCGCTGCTGATCAGGGTCAGACTGCTGCTCAATCAAAAAATCGACGGTGCGAATATCGCCATAGCCAAAGAAGAGAATACATTGAGCTGCTTCTCCGTCGCGTCCGGCTCGGCCTGATTCTTGATAGTAGGCTTCTAGGTTTTTGGGCAAGTCATAGTGAACCACAAAGCGCACATCGGGCTTGTTGATGCCCATGCCAAAGGCCACCGTTGCGACCATCAACTGCACATCGTCTCGAACAAAACGAGTTTGGTTTTGCGATCGCTCCTTAGCCGCCAGTCCGGCATGGTAAGGCAGCACTGAGATGCCGTCGTGCTGGAGCCGTAAGGTGAGTTCATCGACCCGCCGCCGACTGAGACAGTAGATAATGCCCGACTTCCCTTTGGCATTGCGAACTAGCTGCAAGAGTTCTGCGTAGCTCTGGCGTTCTTTTGTCCGCACCTCGTAGTAAAGATTAGCGCGGTTAAAGCTAGCCACATGAATCAGGGGATCGCGCAGATCAAGCTGCTCGATGATGTCGTATCGCACCCGCTCCGTTGCCGTCGCCGTCAGAGCCATCATCGACACATCAGGATATCGCTGACGCAAGTGTCGCAGCTGTCGATACTCTGGGCGAAAATCGTGGCCCCACTCTGACACACAGTGCGCTTCGTCAATCGCAAACCCAGCAATTCCCACCCGCTGCTGAATCCCATCTAAGAAAAACTGGAAGGTATCCTTCATCAATTTTTCGGGAGCGACATAAACGAGCTGAGTTTGCCCACTGGCAATATCGCGTTCGCGGGTTCGCACTTCGTTGAGAGACAGACTGCTGTTGAGAAATGTGGCGTTAATACCCGCATTTTGCAGCGCCTCGACCTGATCTTGCATCAACGCAATCAGCGGCGACACAACGACCGTCACTCCCGGCTTTAGCAGGGCAGGCAGTTGAAAGCAGAGAGATTTTCCGCCTCCGGTTGGCATGATGGTGAGCGTGTCATGATTTTGCAAGACAGCATCAATTACACGCCGCTGCCCCGGACGAAAGCTGTCGTAGCCAAAATAATGCTTTAAGACCTCTTCAGGTTCTTGAACAGGCGTCGCAGAAGAGATTTGGTGGGATGAAGAATGAGCAACCATGCCCTATATGATGCACTAGAGTGATTCAATACCCAAGGGTCTAGCCAGATTTTGCCAGATGTTTCCAATATATCGAGTTCGCTACATCTAGCGTGCAGAGATTAAACCCGTTCTGGAGGCTGTTTATCTAGAGACTACTGACCTGACCAGTCGGGGCAATAGTCCCCAGCCAAGCGACGGTCTTGCTGGAGCTAAGACCCATCGCTTGGCAGCCCCAGCAAGACTTCATGTTTTGGAGCCCACACTTCAGTCTCGGACGTTGTGCTCGGGCGTCATGACTCGGACGTCATAACTCAGACCTTATGACAAAGCCATATTGAGAAGTGCTGCGATCGCAGTCTGCGTTCCATATCACACACCCAAAAATACACTTCTTAAAACAACCCAGCCTGAGAAGTCTCACAGTAGTTTTTCGATGTGCAACAGCCTTTATCTCCCAACAATAAGATTTAATACGAAATATTATTTCTTCTTGCCTTTTTGAGGTTTTGTTCTAACAGTTATAGGGCCATTGACGAGCGTTTGGCAGGCTAGCCGATACGTATCTGGTCGCTTTTTGAGCTTGCGATCTTCCACTTCTGTTCGAGGCGATAGATTTTCCATGCCTTCAACAATATCAACGATGCAGGTGCCGCACTGGCCATAGCCTCCACAGTTCATCAGCTTGCCTGAGAAGGTGTAGAGGTCGATGTTGTTTTCTAGCGCTTTGAATCGTAAGTTTGCGCCATCAGCGGCAATCACTTCTTGGTTCTCTTCAACAAACTTAATATTGGCCATCGTACCCCTATATATTCGGCTGCAACTGGTGTAATGAAAAGCCCTATTTACTTGCAATCGGCTCTCCAACTGGTTACATTTATTTATACACTTTCATTTTTACAAGCGAATTGTCAAACTATCGAGACTTCGTGTCTCTAATGGTATTGATTGGTATGCTTCGATAGTCCGATTTGCAGAAGAATGAGTTTGCTTGTGTCAAACCAGTATCTCCATGACGGGTGTGCTCTATCGTAGGGCGCTAGTTTTTCGCAAGCCCAAGTCTGAGCAAGTTGGGAAGAGAGAGTTGAAACATCATTTAGATAGATAGGAGGCGTGTAGTCGATGGGACTACCCTGGTATCGGGTACACACAGTCGTCTTGAATGACCCCGGACGTCTGATTTCTGTACACCTCATGCACACTGCTCTGGTTGCTGGATGGGCCGGCTCAATGGCGCTCTATGAGCTAGCTATCTACGATCCAAGCGATCCAGTTCTTGATCCGATGTGGCGACAGGGAATGTTTGTGCTTCCCTTTATGTCTCGCCTCGGTGTGACTGACTCTTGGGGCGGTTGGAGTGTCACTGGCAGCCCTGCTGCTGACCCTGGTTTTTGGTCGTTTGAAGGCGTCGCCGCTGCCCATATCGTTCTCTCAGGTTTGCTGTTTTTAGCGGCCTGTTGGCACTGGGTGTACTGGGATCTAGAACTGTTCAGAGATCCTCGAACAGGCGAACCCGCCCTCGATTTGCCTAAAATGTTCGGTATTCATCTATTCTTGTCTGGTCTTCTGTGCTTTGGGTTTGGTGCGTTCCACCTAACTGGGCTGTGGGGCCCTGGTATGTGGGTATCTGACCCTTACGGGCTGACAGGCAGCGTTCAAGGTGTCGCGCCTTCGTGGGGGCCAGAGGGGTTTGATCCGTTCAACCCTGGCGGCATTGTTGCTCACCACATTGCGGCGGGCGTTGTCGGAATTATCGCGGGGCTATTTCACTTGACGGTTCGTCCGCCAGAGCGCCTTTACAAAGCGCTTCGGATGGGTAATATCGAAACCGTCTTGTCGAGCAGCATCGCGGCAGTATTCTTTGCCGCCTTTATCGTTGCCGGAACGATGTGGTACGGCAGCGCTGCAACGCCAATTGAGCTATTTGGCCCGACTCGTTACCAGTGGGATGGCGGCTACTTCCAGCAGGAAATTCAGCGCCGCGTTCAGGCTGCGGAAGCGAGCGGAGTGCCTGCAACTGAAGCCTGGGATACCATTCCTGAGAAGCTTGCCTTCTACGACTACGTTGGCAATAGCCCTGCAAAGGGTGGATTGTTCCGCGTTGGTCCAATGGTGAATGGTGACGGTATTGCGAGAGATTGGCTGGGTCATCCGGAGTTTAAGGATGGTGAAGGGCGTTCTTTGACGGTTCGTCGTCTGCCTAACTTCTTCGAGACATTCCCAGTTGTTTTGGTTGACTCTGATGGCATTGTTCGCGCTGATATCCCATTCCGCCGAGCTGAATCGAAGTATAGCTTTGAGCAGACTGGCGTAACGGCAACCGTCTATGGCGGTGTGTTAAATGGTCAGACCGTGACTGAGCCTGCTGAGTTGAAGCGTCTTGCACGTAAGGCCCAGCTAGGTGAGCCGTTTGAGTTTGATACTGAAACGCTGAATTCTGACGGTGTCTTCAGAACGAGCACTCGCGGCTGGTTTACCTTTGGCCATGCTGTGTTTGCATTGCTGTTCTTCTTCGGACATATCTGGCACGGTTCTCGAACCCTGTTCCGCGATGTCTTTGCTGGTGTTGACCCTGACCTCTCTCCTGAGCAGGTCGAGTGGGGCTTCTTCCAGAAGGTGGGTGACAAGTCAACTCGCCGTGAAGACCCGATCTAGGAGATGTGGAGTGCTACTGGGCGATCGCCCAGTAGCACCCTGGCATGTGTGAACAATGGTCTGGTTGGTTGCTGCCTAAACTGTAGCTTGTTAGACCATTTTTCATTTTCTCAGTAGACTACTTATAGTTTGGCAACCAATAAAAACGGTTAGGGGTTTTGATATGGAGAGTGTTGCTTACATTCTGGTTTTAGCGGGAGCTATTGGTGTGCTGTTCTTTGCGATCGCATTCCGAGAGCCTCCTCGCATCAATAAAGACTAGGCTCTGAGAGTTCAGTGTTTGACACAGCATGTTCACAATATGGTGTTGGCATTGACTACCAAAGCATCAATAAAAAAGGATGGGTCAAACAGCCCGTCCTTTTTTATTGATTTTTGCGTTTGCGCGCCTCTGTTCCAGTTTTAAGCATCCAGTTTATAAGCATCCAGTGTTGAGCATTTATACTTAACGTTATTTTAATGGAGCTTTACAGAGTTCTTAATTAAAGGCTCTAACCCTCTCGAATCAAGGGCGTTTCAATGATTCCTGACGGACAGATCGGGTAACAGAGGGCAAATGCATGTTTTTTGGTTCACGATAATCTTTTTTGCAATTCTTAACATGTTAGACCTATGCTCAACATCAAGTTTGGCTATAAACGCCCTACCTTTTTAGGCATCCGCTTTTGAATGATGGGTCTGTTTTAACGATGGCTGCGTTGTAGAGCATAAAGTTTTGCGGCGTTGGAGCAAATTACAGGGTGAACGTGCCTTTAATCACAGGCACGTCAACGCGACTCCAATAGTTCAGCAATCCCTGCCTCTGAATAAGAGGAGCCAATGCCGAAAGGCTTATCGCTCATGGCCTGACTATACGTTAGATGCAGACATCTCTTGAAAGTACCCCTGAGGGTAGTAGCAGCTTTGTCAAACAATTGTTATAGTCTGTAATAACAAGGCTCAATGATTCTCTTCTCCGGATTTAAATCCAATCCAGGGGAGGGATAGGTAAAAAGGGAAGTGTCTCGGTTGAAGCTGCCCTATCTACTCAGAAGGTAGGGAAGCGCAAGCCACACGACCTTTGTTCGAGCAACTGTCTGTTGACCAACAAAGGAGAGAACCATGAATCAACCCGCACAGCTAACCCTAGAGCAAAAATTTAGCCTCCGTTCTTTTGAAACCCAGGTTGACCGCATGAGCCGCGAACAGGCTCAAGAGTTTCTCATTAAGCTCTATGAGCAAATGATGCTTCGGGAGTCAATGTATAAGCACTTCATCAAGCAAGAGTGGGGTATCGACTCGGCGTTCAAAGCCGACCGCGACTCATAGGTCTGAGGCAATAAGACTCACGAAGCTTTAGTCTCCTGCTCTCTTCAGATGCACTCTACATCGGAAAAGATATGGGGAATGGAAGCGGGTTTCTGAGGTTTATCGCCCTACCGCTACCGCTGGTCAATCGCTATAGCCGCCAGCCCTAGAGAATTTTTGAGGGCGCGTCCTCAAAAATGCCTCTACCCTAACCAAGCCAACTACCGCTCTAACTGCTCTATCAGCGACGTTGGAAATATTAAGGAGTTCATGGAGTACTAACGGGATCGTCGATCTAAAATAGACTCACGATTGATTTAACTTGATGATGCTACGTTATAGGACATTGAGTTTTCCTTGTTTGGACGTTATCTAGAAGCTCCTTATGTTTCAGCGCGCTCTTATCTGTACCGATTTTGAAGATGGCCTCTACCGCCTTGTTAATTTTGTGCCAAGCCTAGCGGCGGCAGGGCTACGTGCAATCACCTTTTTGCATGTTCTTCACCTTCAAGATGACCGTGAGATTCCACGACCTGAGCCAGAAAAAGAGCAGCAAGCGCGCGATCGCCTGTCTGCGGCTCTGGCTAATGTTCCTGAGGGAATTGATGTCCAGATCGATGTGCAGACGGGGCGAGCCGCTGATAGGGTTCTCAACGCCATCAAGGTGCATCAGTCTGACGTTGTCATCTTGGGAACTCCAATGCGGACGCGTCTAGACGAGTTATTTGGGAGCACAACCCGACAAATCTGCAAACAGGTCAAAATTCCTGTGTTGATTTTGCGTCCTCAGCTTATCTCGGCCTACACCAACGAGGAGTTAGAGTTGAGGTGTCGCCATCTGTTTCGCTATCTGCTGATTCCTTATGACGGCAGCAATTCGTCTAACTATCTGATTGAGCAGGTTAAGCTCTACGCAAAAGATCGCCCTGCTAATAGCCTAGAAAGATGCTTCCTCAGTTGGGTAGTGGATGATGTTGGACGGAGAGGTCTGCAAGACGTTCAGGAGTATCAAGTTCAACAGGCCGAATCTAAAATTGCATCGGTAACTGCTGAGTTAGAGATGCTTAATTTGAAGTCTGAATCTGACGTGCTGCGAGGCAGCGCTTTAGCTGAGATTCTGAATGTTGCCATTGAAAAAGACATTAGCGCGATCGCCATTTCTTCTGAAAGCATGGGCAAGTTGCTGGAATGGTCGGTTCCTAGCTTCGCAGGCGAGCTCATGCGCCAGAGTATGCATCCTGTTCTTTACTTCCCGACCGACGAGTAAGAAAACTAGAGATGTAGCAGTTGGTATGATTCAGGTTATTCAACTGTAGGTTTTGAGCAGCTTTATTGCCGCCTCAAGGGTATCTGCCTCTTGGGGCGGCTTGTCGTTGCGCCACCGCAAAATTCGCGGAAACCGAACGGCAATGCCCGATTTATGGCGTTTTGATTGGGCAATGCCCTCAAACCCGATCTCAAACACCTGAATCGGCTCCACCGATCGCACAGGCCCAAACCGCTCAATCGTGTGGCGGCGAATCCATTTATCTAAGGTTTCAATTTCTTTGTTGTCGAGTCCTGAATAAGCTTTGGCAAACGGAACCAGTTCTCCGTCATGCCATAGGGCAAAGGTATAGTCGGTAAAGAGATTGGCGCGTTTGCCGCTGCCCGCCTGGGCATAGATCAGCACGGCATCCAGCGTCATCGGATCGACCTTATACTTCCACCAATACCCTCGTTTGCGCCCCACCAAATAGGGACTATCGA
>JBARXP010000480.1:0-28527 GCA_049647405.1 Elainellaceae cyanobacterium
GATTCAAAGTCCCTCTCCGCTGGGAGAGGGATTTAGGGTGAGGGCGACAAAAGTGACATGCTCCCCGACCGATTGCCGTTTAGCCGCGGTCAAAAAAAGAGGTGAAAAGGGCTGGCGAGTGCGATCATCCTGTTTAGGATGTCGAGGTGTTAATTTGCCTTTCTCTTGCCAATAAAACAAGGCGATTTGGAAGCTCAAAAATGAATAAAAGAAAACATAGGAAAAACTTTTCGATACTAGCTGAAGCTTACTTTAAGCAGCCAGTTTTTTCACAGAAAATGCCTCTCCATTTAAATCCAATTAAGTTCGTCAAGATCTATCGAATTAAATTGCTGGAGATCTGTTGGCAGCTTGATGATGAGACAGAAATTCGCCGTTTATAGCTGGCAACTGATGGGCAGAAAAATAACCTTCTGTTTCATTAGATATCGGTCTTGAAATCCTGAGATTTGAGTAAATAAAAATGAAAACTTATGTGGGAAATAACCATGAATTCTAGGAAAAGAAGCCTCTCTGTGACACTAAAGAAAATGATGCGAGCCTCCCAGGCAACGGTTGAGAATATTTTGAAGGCGGCTGGGCGCATTTTTAGTCCCAATGATGATGATTATCCGGAGACGGGCGTTCAGCCTTTTGGGGGCGATGTTCCAGATGAGCATCATCGGGACTCGTCATGGTAGCCGGAACGGTAACTGCGGTGCGGGGCAGCGTCGTTGATTTGCATTTTCCAGATGCACTGCCCGCTCTACATACCCAAGTCAGAGTCGAGGGTGACATCGCGATTGAGCTGGTGACCTACCTGACTGCCCATGACGTGCGGGGCATTGCCCTCAACTCTACCGACGGCATGGCTCGGGGCATGGCGGTAGAAGACACGCATTTGCCGCTCCAGGTGCCTGTCGGCAACGATTTGCTGGGGCGAATGTTCAACGTGTTTGGTGAACCGATTGATGGCAAAGGAGCCGTGACGGGTTCTTGGCGATCGCTGCATCAGCCGCCCCTGCCCCTCAACCGACGCGTCACCCAAACTGAGATATTGGCAACGGGCATCAAAATCATTGATGTTTTATCGCCGATTGAGCGCGGTGGCAAAGCCGGACTCTTTGGTGGGGCTGGGGTAGGCAAAACTGTGCTGATCACCGAGATGATTCACAACGTGGTGAAGCAGTATCAGGGGGTGAGCATTTTTTGTGGAGTGGGCGAGCGATCGCGCGAAGGTGAGGAACTGTATCGCGAGATGAAAACAGCCGGGGTGCTCGACAAAACCGTGATGGTCTTTGGTCAGATGAATGAGCCACCGGGAGCGCGCTTTTGGGTCGGCCATGCCGCTTTGACCATGGCCGAATATTTTCGAGATGAGGCTCATCAAGACGTGCTGCTGATGATCGACAACGTCTTCCGATTCATCCAAGCGGGGTCAGAAGTGTCGGGCTTGATGGGGCAACTGCCCTCACAAGTTGGCTATCAGCCCACCCTCTCTACCGAACTCGCCGCCCTAGAGGAGCGCATTTGCAGCACCAATACCGGAGCCGTGACCTCAGTTCAGGCCGTCTATGTGCCCGCTGACGACCTCACCGACCCAGCCGTGGTTCATATTTTTTCCCATCTATCGGCGTCGATTGTGCTGTCTCGTAAGCGAGCGAGCGAAGGGCTTTATCCGGCCATTGACCCGCTCCAGTCGGGTTCAAAAATGCTCACCCCGACCATTGTCGGCAAGCGGCATTATCAAATCGCCCAGGCTGTTCGCAAAACTCTGGCCAGCTACGAAGACCTGAAAGACATTATTGCCATGCTAGGCATTGAAGAACTGGCTCGCAACGAACGACAAATCGTTTACCGCGCCCGCCGACTCGAACGATTTTTGACCCAGCCTTTTTATACCACCGAGCGCTTTACTGCCGTTCCTGGTCAGTTTGTCACCCTAGACGATGCATTAGAGGGGTGCGATCGCATTCTCAACGACGAGTTCGCCGATATCCCTGAGCGAGAGCTATACATGATTGGCCAAGCCCCAATGGCAATAGGGAACACAGAACAGCCGTAGGGTGGGCACTGCCCACCAGCCTTAATTCTTCTGCTCCCAACTTCCTCCTCCCTCCCCCATGCACCTCAAACTCCTCATCCCCACCCGAGTTCTGATCGACCAGCCTGTGACCCAAGTCGTCGCCGAGGCCGAAAACGGCGCGTTTTGCCTTTTGCCCCGTCATATTGACTTCTTGGCCGCGCTGGTTCCCGGCATTTTGACCTTTCAAACCTTGGGAGGCGACGAGGTCTTTGTCGCCGTAGACTACGGCATTTTGATTAAGTGCGGCGACGAGGTCTTGGTTTCGATTCAACATGCCTTTCGGGGCAGTCAGTTAGCGGAGCTAAAACAGGAAGTGGAGCAGCAGTTTTATGTCATGGATGAGCAGACCCGCCGCACCCGCACGGCGATCGCCCGCATAGAAACCAGCCTAGCCCGTCAGTTTACGGTCTTAGCCGCCGAGGGTAAATAAATGCCAGAATCGCCTGACCATAAACCTTTTCTCGACAATATTGAGGGCAAAGCCCATCGCAAGCTCAAAGCTCGTCAAACGAGCAAGCAGGTGTGGTTTGCCCTGGGCATGTTTGGCATGGTGGGCTGGGCGGTGGCGATTCCGACGCTGCTGGGCATCGCGCTTGGGGTTTGGATTGATCACCGCATCGACAGTCCGTATTCCTGGACGCTGATGCTGCTAGCCGTTGGTGTTGTCTTGGGCTGCTGGAATGCCTGGAACTGGGTGACGAAGGAGAGTCAGCATGATTGAGTCTGAGTTTGTCCTGCTGTTGCTCACCTTGCTCTTGGGCATTGCCATTGTGATCGCCATGGTGTTGAAAGGGCTAGAAGCAAAGTTAGGAATATTGGCGATCGCGGCTTATCTGCTGCTGGGTCTGAGTATGCATCTGACCGATGTGATGACTCTCCTCACCTGTATTGCAACGCCTCTATGCCTGCGCTCGATGCTTCACCGCTGGCCTGTCCGCAGGAGGCTCACATGATGCGCCTTAGTGTGTGGAGTTTGGTGTTTCCGCTGACCGTTGGTCTCATGCTTGGGAGTGTCTACTTTGGGGGGCTATGGATGACCTTAACCCGCCTGCCTCAGTGGCGACGCCCGTTTCTGCTGATCGGGCTGAGTCTGATGGTGCGTCTGACGATACTGCTGGGAGGCGGGGCTTGGCTGTTGAGATTTGCTGCGGCCTCGCCGCTGCTGGCAATTTTGCTGTTGAGTGCCGGGGTTTGGCTCAGCCGCATGGCGCTAATTGCCCGGTTGCTGGCGACGTTAGAGCCAGCGTCTGTTCGTGCTGCTGTTCATCCAGAGGTGGTTCATCCAGAGGCTGTTCATTTATTGAGAGGCGATCGCCCATGAATCTCACGCCAGATCAAATCCTGATTCCCCTAGGGTCCATTACGCTCAACGCGACTCTTATTTACACCTGGTTTGTGATGATCCTGCTGACCGTCGTGTCTTGGTGGGTGACGCGTCATCTTTCCGATTCGACCCAGATCTCGCCCGGTCAAAACCTGCTAGAAGTGCTGGTGCTGGGCATTGCCAACCAGATTCGTGACATCAGTGAGCAAAAGCCCGCTCCTTATTTGCCCTTCGTCGGCACGCTGTTCATTTTTATTGCGACATCTAACCTGCTCGGCATTTTGCCGATTTATCAGCCCCCCACCGGGTCGCTATCGACCACGACAGCGCTGGCTCTCTGCGTGTTTGTTGCCGTGCCGCTGTTCGGCATTCGACGGCAGGGGGTGCGATCGTATCTGAAGCAGTATCTGCAACCGACCCCTATCATGCTGCCCTTTAACCTGATCAGCGATGTGTCGCGAATTTTGTCGTTGGCGGTGCGCCTGTTTGGCAACGTCATGAGCGGCAGCATGATTGTGGCGATTCTCCTGTCTATTGCCCCGCTGGTGTTTCCCGTCGTGATGCAGGCGTTTGGGCTACTGACTGGCCTGATTCAGGCTTACATTTTTGCAGTGCTGGCGATGGTCTTTATCGCTGCTGCCACGGTGGAGCCGCCCTCGACCGATTCCCCTGATCCCACTAATCATTCTGCGGAGATCTCCCATGGATAATGTTTCTCTCATTGGTGCCGTTTCGATCGCGGTCGCCGGACTGACCATCGCGGTTGGTTCGATTGCTCCGGCGCTGGGCGAAGGGCGCGCTCTGGCTCAGGCGCTGATTGCGCTGGCCCAACAGCCTGACGAAGCCAACACCATCACCCGGACGCTGTTTGTGGGCATGGCTCTAGTCGAGTCAACCGCGATTTACTGTTTTGTGATCACGATTATCTTAATTTTTGCCAACCCGTTTTGGGCTTATGTCATCGCTCAGCCCGGAGGGTAGGCCATGCTAATCGATCCGTTTACCGTCATTGCTCAGATCGTCAACTTCTTGATTTTGGTGGCGCTGCTGAAGCACTTTCTCTATGGCCCGATTACCCGCGCCATGGCTGAGCGTGAACAAGCCATCGCGAAGCAGCTAGAACAGGCTGAGCAGCAGGAAACAACAGCGCGCCAGGAAACAGCAAAAATCCAGCAGATGCAGCAAGACTTTGCTGCCCACCACGACCAGCGACAAACCCAGATGCGATCGCAGCTCGAAGACCAGCGACTGATTCTGTTCGCCGCCGCCAAAGACGAAGTCGATACGGCGCGGTCTCGCTGGCTGCAAGCATTGGAGCAGGAAAAAGTCACGGCCTTGCGTGCCTTTCGCCAGCAGGCCGCCCACCAGCTCAGCCAAACGATCCGCCAGGTTCTACACGATCTGGCCGATGCCAAGCTAGAGCAACAGATCGTGAATACGTTCCTGCATCGCCTCGACCAGCTACCGCCATCAGAACAGCAGGTTCTGCAATCTGCCTTGCGCCATGCGGATGGGGAACCGCTCAAGATTCGCAGCTGTTTTGCGATCGCCCCTTCCAGTCAAACGGACCTCACCGCAGCCCTGCAAACCTTGACCCCAGAGCAGACGATCCCCCTAGAGTTTGAGCTGGACTCGACCCTCGACTGCGGCATCGAACTCGTCACCCCCGGCTACAAACTGGCCTGGAACCTTGACACCTACTTGAATACTCTCGAACACAACCTCGCGATTGCTCTGGAACGCGAGCTGCCTATACCGATAGAAGCTTCTGATTTAGAGAGTTCTGATTTAGAGAGTAGGGAACAGAAAGTAGAGGTGCCAACCTAGCCTCAGCAATTCTCATTATGGTTACGCTCCAACACCCGCAATTTATTCGCGGGCGAGTCGGAAGCGTAGTCAGATAGCCAATTCGCCAAACTGAGAATTGCTGACCTAGCCTCCCAATCCCTCTCTCCTCCGTCTGTTTTATTTCTCCCTCCCTACTCTCTCTTCCCTCCCCATGCTCTCCCCCCTCCTGAATCAAACCCTTGACCACCTGGCCCAAGCAACTCAAAACACCAATCTCGAACTCGCCTGCCAAGAAGTCGGCACTCTGACCTTTGTGAGCCACGGCATTGCTCGGGCGACCGGGCTGCCCAACGTGCGATCGCAAGAGCAGGTGCGCTTTTCTGACGGAACCCCTGGTTTGGCCTTCAATCTAGACGCTGACGAAGTGGGCCTGATCTTGCTAAACCACAGCGTTGAGATTAAGGCGGGCGGTGAAGTGCAGCGTACCGGACGAGTCATCGATGCCCCCGTAGGCGAGAGTCTGCTAGGCCGGGTGATCGATGCGACGGGTCGAGCGCTAGATAATGGCCGACCGCTGCCGGTATTAGAACGTCGCCCTGTTGAGAGTGCGGCTCCCGCTATCATGGCGCGGGCTCCGGTGACGGTTCCCTTACAGACGGGCATTAAAGTCATCGATGCGCTGGTTCCCATTGGCCGAGGCCAGCGACAGCTGATTGTGGGCGATCGCCAAACGGGCAAAACGGCGATCGCCCTCGACACCATCCTCAATCAAAACGATCAGGATGTCATCTGCATCTACTGCGCCATTGGTCAGCGCAACGATGCCGTTGCCAAACTGGTGGCCGACCTGCGTCGTCACGGGGCGATGAGTCGCTGCATCGTTGTGGTCGCCAGTGGAGACGATGTACCGGGTCTGCAATACATCACCCCCTACGCTGCTACCACTATGGCAGAGTACTTTATGGAACAAGGCCACGACGTGCTGATCGTCTATGACGACCTGATCAACCATGCCCGCGCCTATCGAGAACTCTCCCTGCTGCTACGACGACCGCCGGGGCGCGAAGCCTTTCCGGGCGACATCTTCTACATTCACGCCCGTCTGTTAGAGCGAGCCACCTGTCTCCGCCCCGAACTGGGAGGCGGTTCTCTCACAGCCCTGCCGATTATCGCCACCGAAGCGGGCAACCTATCCGCCTACATCCCTACCAATCTGGTTTCCATCACGGATGGCCAGATTTACCTGACGCCGACGCTGTTTCAAAAAGGCATCCTGCCCGCCGTAGACGTGGGGCGCTCTGTCTCTCGGGTGGGCGGCAATGCCCAACTGCCCGCCTATCGAGGCATTTCAGGCGCGCTCCGCCTCGCCTACTCTCAGTTTCAAGAACTCGAATCCTTTGCCCGCTTTAGCACCCGCCTAGACGACGCCACCCAGCAAGCCCTCACGCGGGGACACCGCATCCGCGCCGCCCTCCAGCAAGACCAATATCATCCCCTCACGGTGAGCCAGCAGATTGCCCTACTCTTGGTCGCCAGTGAAGGAATGCTCGATCGCCTCTCTATTGCCGCCATCCCCGCGTTTGAGCAAGACTTTACCCAAGCCATCGAGACGCAGCTCCCCGATGTGTGTCAGCGAATCATCCTAGGGGAGAAGCTAGCAGAGGGCGATCGCCAAGCGCTACTCGATCTGGGCGAGCTTCTAGTAAAAGCAGCGGGTTATGCAAAGGCCGAGCAATAGGAACCCAAAACTTTCCCCACCCCCCTCTATGTTTCATTCTTGCCATGACCACCTCTCAAACCCTACAGCGCAAAATTAAAACTGCCGGAGAACTGCAGTCCATCGTCAGAACGATGAAAGCTCTAGCCGCCGTCAGCATTCATCAATATGAGCAGGCCGTGATGTCGCTAGCGGAGCACGATCGGGCGCTGGCCATGGGCATTCAGATCTTGATGATCAGCAATCCAGAGATTTTAGCCACCCAGCGTCCGAGCCAGCCGCGTCGATTGGGCGTCGTCATGTTTGGCTCTGATCAGGGGATGTGTGGCCGCTTCAATCAGCAACTGGTAGAGTTTGGCCTCGCTCGCTTAGAGAAGCTGCATCAGACCCAATTGGAAGCTGAACTTTCCCTACCGCCACCCCTGCTGTTGGCGATCGGCTCCCGCGTTGCCGACAGCCTTCTCCTCTCTGGGCGATCGGTCGAAGATTGTCTGGCCATTCCTAATTCAATCGACGGCATTACGCCGCTGGTTCAGACTGTTGTGCTGCGGTTAGAAGAATGGCGACAAACCCAGCAGGTTGATCAGATCTGGGTTTTTCACAGCCGTCCGGTAGACGGCACTAGCTCAGCCCCAACCCTGCTACAGCTTTTTCCGCTGAGCTATCTCTACCTCCGCGAGCTTCATCAGCAGCCCTGGCCTTCTCGCTGTCGCCCCCAGCGAACCATGACCGATGAAAAGCTGTTTTCGGCCTTGTTTCAGCAGCACTTTTTTATTGGACTATACCGCGCTTGTGCTGAATCACTAGCGGCTGAAAATGCCAGTCGGCTGGCCTCGATGCAGGTCGCTGAGAAAAATATTGACGATCGCCTACTCAGTCTCAAAACAGACTTTCAACAGCAGCGCCAAGCCACAATTACCGCAGAACTTTTGGATATTATTTCGGGCTTTGAAGCGCTATCCAATCCGTAAAAATGCTGCCAGGGAGATAAAGGGCACTAGGATGACTCACCTCGCTCCTTGGTATGGGTCGCGCCCACGATTTACCCGCCGCACCAGGCGTCGTATTCGCTATCTTTGAAGGCTTCTGGATAGTCTTCTCTGTAGATTTCAAACGCCGTTTTCTCGATGGGTTCGGCCTTTTGATGAGCCAGCTCAGCTTCTAGGGCATCGACGATCGCCCAGGCATTCTGGCATTCTTGAGAACCGGGGCCGTTTTGATGGCAAATTTGGCGGGCGGTTTTTTCGAGATGCTGAAGCCGTTCTGTCAGTCTTATGATTTGAGGCTGCTCGACAAAATCGCCCTGCTGCACAATGTCTGTCATCGATACAATGCCTAGCAGTTGCTGCTGGACAACGGGGGCACTGTGAATGTTGGCGTTGGCGAGTAGCCGAGCCGCGTATTCGATACCCAGGCCAGGATTTAAGACAATGCAGGGCTTATTCATAATTTCGTAGACCCGCCGCTGGCGGGCATCTTGACCAAAGGCAATGACCTTGGCTACGACATCGGTCACTGTCACAATGCCGTATGCATCTTCTTCGTGATTACGGTCTACGATGAGAGCCTGAATATCGTGGTGGCGCATCAATCTGACCGCCTCGGCGACCGTCGCTGAGTTGCGGATCGTAATGACGTCTTGAGTCATAATGTCGGCTACCTTCACAAGATATCTCCTTGGTTTCGCAAAGATGGGCAGGTGAAATAGATGGGTGCGATCGCCACAGTCCGCATTCTCTAAGCCCCATCCCAACAATCGTAAATGGCTTTTTTGAGGAAATTGTGAGTAAGCCCAGTCGATGCGCCCAGTCGATGAGTCCAGTCGATGCCTAAAGTTGACCCTCACAAAATCCTCAAACTACTGATCTATATCTGTAGGTGAACACATTTAGGTGAACCTGAATAGTTCCAACTCTCTTCCAAGTCCAGACATGAAATTGTGCCTCATCAGAAACGGCAGGTCTTGAGCTGGACTAGGTCTATACAATTTGGTGGGAGTACATCATGACTCAAGCCGTTCATTTATCCGCGATCGCATCTCAAACTCCAACCGATCTGATCCTTTGGTTCGACACCATTGGCATTCACGACATTCCTCGGGTGGGCGGCAAGAATGCCTCCCTGGGAGAAATGATTCAACAGCTTGCCCCAAAAGGGGTGCGGGTGCCTTCTGGCTTTGCCACCACGGCCTACGCCTATCGCTACTTTATTGCCCAAGCAGGCATTGCAGCGCAGCTCCAGGATCTGTTTGCTGATTTAGATATTGAGAATGTCAGTGCCCTGCGTCGCTGTGGACATCAGGCGCGATCGCTGATTTTAGACACGCCGTTCCCCCAACCCTTGAGCGAGGCGATCGCCCAAGCCTATCAGCTCTTGTGCGACCAGAGTGCGAATCACAGTCTGGATGTGGCCGTGCGATCGAGCGCCACCGCCGAAGACCTGCCCGACGCCAGCTTTGCGGGTCAACAAGAAACCTACCTCAACGTTCACGGGGTCACGGGCGTGTTAGACGCCTGCCACAAATGCTTTGCCTCGCTATTTACCGATCGCGCCATTTCCTACCGCACCCTCAAGGGCTTTGACCACTTCACCGTGGCTCTTTCCGTCGGTGTGCAGCAAATGGTGCGATCGGATCTGGCCACCTCTGGGGTGATGTTCTCCATCGATACCGAAACCGGATTCAAAAATGCCGCCTTGGTCACCGCTGCCTACGGCCTCGGAGAAAACGTGGTGCAAGGAGCCGTCAACCCGGATGAGTATCTGGTATTTAAGCCCACCTTGACTCAGGGCGATCGCCCAATTTTGAAAAAGCGCCTGGGCAGCAAAGAAATCAAGATGGTTTACGACCTCGGCGGCAGCAAGCTGACCAAAAACGTGCCCGTTTCTGAGGCCGATCGCCAGCGTTATGCCCTCAGCGACGATGAGATTCTCAGCCTAGCCCGCTGGGCCTGCATCATCGAAGATCACTATTCTCAGGTGCGGCATACCTACACCCCGATGGACATCGAATGGGCCAAAGACGGCATCACCGGAGAGCTGTTTATTGTGCAGGCACGCCCAGAAACCGTCGAGTCGCAAAAATCGGAGTCTGTGCTGCGCAGCTACACCCTCCAGGCAGATATCACCGCCCTGACGCCCGTCGTCACCGGGCAGGCTGTAGGTGAAATGATCGGCCAGGGTCAAGCCCGAGTGATTCAGTCGGTGCAGAATATGGCCGATTTTCAGCCTGGAGATGTGCTCGTCACCCAGCGCACCGACCCCGACTGGGAGCCGATTATGAAACGAGCTAGTGCGATCGTCACCGACCAGGGAGGGCGCACCTGCCACGCCGCCATTATTGCCAGGGAAATGGGCATTCCGGCGATCGTCGGCTGCGGCGATGCCACAAAGGCCATTACTACCGGAGAACCGATCACCGTTACCTGCGCGGTGGGAGAGGTGGGCAAAGTCTACAGCGGCCTGCTGCCCTTCCAGTTAGACGAAACCCGCATCGATCATCTGCCGCCCACCCGCACCCAAATTCTGATGAATGTCGGCAACCCGGAAGAAGCCTTTCGGCTAGCGAAAATTCCCTGCGACGGGGTGGGGCTGGCTCGCATGGAGTTCATCATTGCCAACCACATTCAGGTGCATCCTCTGGCGCTGCTGCATTTTGACCAGATCACAGATGCCGCAACCCAACAGCAGATTGCCCGACTGACAGCTTTGCATCCCCATAAGCCTGACTATTTTGTGGAAGGGCTAGCCCACGGCATCGGCACCATCGCCGCTGCCTTTTATCCAAAACCAGTGATCATTCGCCTCTCAGACTTCAAGAGCAACGAATACGCCAACCTGCTGGGCGGTCGCGACTTCGAGCCCATCGAAGAAAACCCGATGATCGGCTGGCGCGGAGCCTCCCGCTACACCGACCCCCGCTATCGTGACGCCTTTGGGCTAGAGTGTCAGGCGCTGCGGCAGGTGCGCAGCGACATGGGTCTGACCAACGTGATTCCGATGGTGCCCTTTTGCCGCACCCCAGACGAGGGCAGACGAGTATTGGCGGAGATGTCCAACCACGGATTGGTGCAAGGCGAAGCGGGCTTGCAGGTCTACGTCATGTGCGAGATCCCCAACAACGTGATTTTGGCTGAAGAATTTAGCCAGGTGTTTGACGGGTTCTCCATCGGTTCCAATGACCTGACTCAGCTCACCCTCGGCCTCGATCGCGACTCGGCTCTAGTGGCCCACCTGTTTGACGAACGCAACGCCGGGGTGAAGGAAATGATCAGGCTCGTGATTGAGCGGGCGAAAGCCTGCGATCGCAAAATTGGCATCTGCGGTCAGGCTCCGAGCGACTACCCAGAATTTGCCCAGTTTCTCGTCGAGCAAGGCATCGACTCTATCAGCCTCAACCCCGATTCGGTGATCAAAACGACTTTGGCGATCGCCGAGATGGAAGCCCAGCTAGATCAGGGTTCAACCCACATTACCGGAGAAATTTCCCATGCTTAAGCGGATTCTAGTGACAATCGATCAGTCCGCAGCGAGTCAGCAAGCCTTTGACATGGCGCTGGAACTGGCTAAAGCCCTATCGGCTGAGCTACTGCTGGTTCATACCTTAGATGTGTTTGATCCTGCCGCCCCCATCTGCCCCCAGATCGCGGCAGACAGCTACTCCCTAGAGCTTAGTCGGCTCGCGCGGGAGGCATACGAACAGGAGTGGGTGGAGTTTGCCCAGCACTACGAAGCGCTGCTGGCTCAAAAGCAGGAAACGGCGGAGGCGATCGGCGTCAGGGCCAGCGGCTCGCAGCCCTATGGCCGACCCGGCCCCGCCATCTGCCAAACTGCCGTAGATCAACATGCGGATTTGATTGTCGTCGGCAGCCACGGGCGCAAGGGTCTGCGCGAGATGCTGCTCGGCAGCGTCAGCAACTACATCGTGCACCATGCCCCCTGCTCGGTGACGGTGGTTCATCCCGATGGGGGTCGCGCCTCTGCCCTTTCACAGCAGGCATCACAGCGCCCGATCGCCCTTGCCTAAAGGCAGCCAGAATCTCCCAGATGCCGTCATAAGTTCCTCATAACTTGTCGATAATGTGGAAGCATCGCTCATTGAGGAAACTACGCTATGCCTGTTCATTCTGAAGGAACGACTCAAACAGTTGATATCACCGCTTCAGAAGCGGTCAGTTCTAAAACTGAAGACAGCAGAACACAAGATTCTTCAGAGGAGACGCTCCGCGAACGCGTCACGGTAGAAGAGTTCAAGATCTCGGGTGATGGGTTAGTAGCCAAAATCAAAGCTCTCATTCATCAAAGCAACATTCGCCGCATCATCATCAAAAATGAAACGGGTCATACGCTGATTGAAATTCCGATGACGGTTGGCGTCATCGGCGGGGCGGTAGGTGCTGCCTTCTTCCCCGTAGTCGCAGCCCTTGGGGTGATTGGCGCAATGGTTGCCCATTTGACCGTCGTTGTCGAGCGTCAAGCCCCTTCTGGATCTGATGACTCTGACGCGACCTAAGCCCGCTATTCACCTCACGTTCACCCATGCCATGTCTACTCAAAATTCTGCTGAGTCACGCCTCTCATCCCAGGAGGCTGCGCCAACGCAATGGCTCATCCTCAAAGCTGGGCTGCTCTACTTTGCAGCGGTGTTTGCCGTTGGTTTTGGGCTAGGGATCGTGCGGGTGCTTTGGGCTGTGCCTCAGTTTGGCACCCGCATGGCGGAACTGATCGAAATGCCTTTTATGCTGGTGGCGACTATTTTGTCTGCCCTCTGGGTCGTGCGCCGATTGGCCGTGCCGCCGGGGGCATGGACGCGGCTATGCATGGGCTTTGTGGCGCTGGGGTGCTTGCTACTCGCGGAACTGAGCGTGGTACTGCAACTGCGAGGATTGTCGATCGCTGAATACCTGAGCGATCGCGACCCCATATCTGGCTCCGTGTATCTGTTGATGCTGGGCGTGTTTGCGGTGATGCCGTGGCTGATTGCGCCGAAGGTGGAGAAAACGGAGTCGTGATCGGGTCGGTGAGATGACGTTGCTCGTGATTCAACTTTTTCATTTGGCGATCATTTGGCGATCGCGCTCTATCTTCCTGCCTGCCTGTTTTACATCCTTTTCTGTGTATACAGTGAGACTTGCCGAAAATATTATTGAATAGCTAGCTTGAGCTGTCAGGTCAGCCATTTTTTCGTAAGAGCTGAATTAGCTTTTTAGCGCTGAGGCAAGCACAACGGGCATGGGCACTGTGTAATGATCGTCATGCTTGAAGGGTGAAAACAACTCCCAAATCGCGGCCCGAATTGACGGCCATGCCTGCTCAGGTTGTCCCTTCAAGGTCGCCGCTGCTCGGACAGTTCCTTTCAAAATGGCTGCGATCGCCACATCGGGTGTAGAAAACGTCCAAGTCTGCGGCACAATCTCTACCGACACAGCGGTAAACCCAGCCGCTTCAAGGCGCTGTTTAGCCTCATTGGGGTCGCTAAACAAGAAAAAGTTGGGGCCTTGAGGCAACCCGACATCTAAGCTTCCATGGGCGGCCACAGCTTGATAAACCACTCCAAAGCCCACAGCGTTTTCTGGGCGATCGTAAACTGTAAAGGCTAACCTTCCACCCGGCTTGAGGACTCGAAAAGCTTCTCGCAGCGCCTGATCGGGGTCAGCTAGATGCGGGATGCCGATACTGTTGATAACAGCGTCAAAGCGCCCGTCTGAAAATGGTAAAGCACATCCATCCCCTTGGATAAACCGAGCCTTGGGATAACGGCTCTGAGCTAGTTTTACCTGTTGGAGCGAAACATCTAGCCCGGTGGCGATCGCCCCTTGTTGAGCGGCTAAACCTGCACCGTAGCCGACACCTGTACAAACATCTAAGATATGGGCGTTTGTTCGCACATTCGCAGCCTGCAAAAGAGCTGACATCGATTGAATAGTAACAAGACCAAAATTTTCGTCATAACTCTGGCAAACGTCTGCATCTTCCCAGCCCATGTGCTCAAATGCCGCAAAAGCCTGGGTCTTTCTCTCTAAGGTATTCATGTGATCTCCCTGGTTGTTAATGTAAGCCCCGACTCCACGCAGGTTGAACTTGATAGGCGGGAGGATAGCACCCTCCCGCGTGACGCTCACGATGGAGCTTAATAGACTGGCACCAGGGCAAAGCCATCGGTTTGATAGTCAATCAGAGACATCCAGCCGTTGGCAACGGGTAGCAGCCCAGGCAAAATCGCATTCATGTCTACTCCAAATGCATTGGCTGCGAGCTGACATAGCTCTAGCCTGATGCCATCCTCTGCCATTGCTGCGATTTTGCTTTCGATCGCATGATCGGAATTCGTTGTTGAAAGAAGCGTTACCGCAGCCCCCATAAAAATAACCACGAACTCAGAATTTGAGCCTGCACTTTTTTCTTGACTCTGCTTAAACGTGGCGTGAATAAAATCTAGGAACAGTGGTAAGGTCTGAGGCTGGTCTGATCTGAAATCAAAAACTGTTTTGTAAGTCTTTGAGGATGGGCTGATTACGGTGGAAGCTGCACATATCGATACGGGTGAAGATTGGGTAGCAAGTGTCATGGTGAAAGCCTCTCAAAATAGGGATAAAGGGATGGGTTGTCGAAAATTTGAAGTTGAAAATTTGAAGTTGTAGCCCAAATGCATCAGGGTTAGCCTTGTCTTCGTTTAGTCTCACAGGCTGGCTGTAGCGATGATTTTATGGGGCAAGTCTGCGATCTGGATGCACGGGTTTAGCCTGAACATTCTGCCGAGTGCCGCACGAAAATTGGGCTGTGGCAGCGTTCTTGAGTGTTATCAGTGCCTAAGTGATTTACCTGCAAGTCTAGTTCCATAAATATCAAGCCATCTTCCAACGTTTTAGAAGGCGAATAGTAAGGTTCGATTCCCCTAAAGCCCAGTTTTTTGTACAACTCTTGGGCTTCAGATTGAAAAATGCCAGTGTCTAATCTCATCTTCGAGTAGCCGATTTCTCTTGCTTTTTGAATCAGCATTTTAGTTAGGGTTTGTCCTATGCCTCGACGTTGGAATTGAACCGGGACAAACAGACGCTTCATTTCGCAGATATGCTCATCTAGCTTACGGAAAGCAATACACCCTGCGGGCTGATTATCATCCAATGCCAGTAGCAGGCAACCTTCAGGAGCACTGTATCGACCTGGTAATGTGTCTAATTCATGTTTGAATTCTGACCCCTCAAAGTATTCGTTGATCACGTGAAGATGATCGGGATGATGCTGCCGAAGCCAATCCACAAATTCATGAATCAAACCTCGAACCTGGTCTAGCTGGGCATCGCTTTCTGGTGTTATGACGCTAATCATGGGTCGTGATTCCAAAAATTTGCTGTGGTTCTATTATGGTTGGTGGAGCTAAACCATAAAATGACTGAACAGCTTCAGTTTTTGTCTAAAACGCCAAAGCGTTACTTTCTTTATAGATGTCCTCTCCGATCCAAGCCCTACTGCTCTGCCAGTGCGTAGGGAGCAGCCAGATCGTAGTCTGCGTACTGCCAGACCACCTCAAACTGCTGCTGAACGCTGGCCGCATCGGGTTTATCCTGGGTCTTTAGCGCCTGGGCTAGGCCGTAGAGCGACCAGCCATTGTCGGGGTAGATCGCCAGGTCGGCGAGAAAGATCGCTTCGGCTTCGGCGGGGCGATTGGCTTCCAGCAGGACGGCACCTAAGCGCTGGCGCACAGGGCTGTACCAGGAAGACGGCTCGTCGTAGTTGAGGCTCTCTTCTAGTTCGACGCCGTGCTGGAGATGGGCGATCGCACCCTCCAAATCTCCGCCCTGAGCAGCAATTTCGCCATTCAGTACGGCGCTGGCGATCGACATCAGGTCATTGGTGGTGTTGATGTCCCAAACGGTGATGCCATCGAGGGCACCGGAGGATGCGATCGCCTCCATCGCCTCTAGCTCTTGCTCAGCCTGAGCCAGCTGCCCCTGGTTGGCCAACGCCATGCCGCGAGCATAGTGCCAGACCGCCGTGGGGTAAGCCAGGTCTGCTTCTGGGGCAGGCGCGGCAAGAATCTCATCCCAGGACTGGAACTTGATCAGGGTATAGAGCGGAATCGAGGCGTAGTGCTGCAAAGTGCCGTAACCTGGCTGCCGCATCAGATCTGGGTCTACCATCGCCGTGTGGTAAGCGGCTTCGGTGGCAATGTCTTTTTGCCCTGCCATTACCGCTGCAAACCAGAGGAAATGGTGGTTGTGGGGCATATAGCCGATTGGATACAGCCCCTGGGCGTGGCACTGGGTGACGTAGCTCTCATCGGCGGCGATCGCCTTCAGATTCGCCACCACCGCATCGTGGTAGCGCCCGACGCGAATGTAGATGTGACCCGGCATGTGTACCAGGTGCCCCGCCCCCGGCACCAGGTCTCGCAGGCGATCGGCGGCGGCAATGCCCAGCTCGGGCCGCTCTTTTTCCACGGCGTGGATATAGAGGTGCAGCGCCATGGGATGGTCGGGGCTGCGTTCAATCACCGACTCTAGAATGTCTAGGAAAATTTGGGTTTCGGGCTTGGCAGTACCGTCCTCGTTCCAGTAATCCCAGGGCATGGTGTCCATCAGGGCTTCGGCGTAGAGGGCGGCGGCATCGGTGTCGTCGGGATACTGGCGCACTAGGTCACTCAGGGCTTCGGCATAGGCCAGGTCTAGCGCGGTGCGATCGTCCATGGGGGCGGCGCTGTAGCGCTGGGCCAAAGCCTGAATGTAGGCTCGCTCCCGTTCGGTGGCCTGGTCGCTGAGGGCGATCGCCGTTTGAATGGCCTCGTAGGCGGTGGGCACATTCCCCGCGTCCATGGCGGCGTTGATGTTGGGGCCGAGCACGTAGGCCATGCCCCACTGGCACATGGCGCAGGTGGGGTCGAGTTCTGCCGCAGCACTGAGGGAGCGGTAGGCTTCGGCATGGTTGAAGCCGTAGGCCAAAATCATCCCCTGGTTGAAATAGCGCTGGGCCAATTGGCTGCGGGTCGAAATTGGGAAGGTATAGCTGCCGAGGTCATCGAACAGCGGTGCCTCTATTGTGGTTTCCGCATAGTTAACCGCTTCTGCCCGAGAGCTGTTGCCCTGCAAGCCTGAGGGTAGTAGCGTCGTGCCAGTCAGGGTCAGCAGCATGGCCAACCCGGCAATGGATAGGGGCTTAAGGGTGCGAATAGCATTCATGGTAAAAGTCTCCTAAGGGGGATAGCGTGGTCACAAAATCAGCTCAAATTAGTCCAGTAGCCCCTGGCGGGCGCACCGGGCGATCCAGGAACGTGATTCAAAACGGCCGCTCGCGCCCCTTCAAAGTATTCGTTAATCACATGAAGATAATCGGGACGGTGCTGCCGAAGCCAATTCACAAATTCATGAATCAAACGTCGAACTTGGTCTAACTGGGCATCGCTTTTTGGTGTTATGACGCTAATCATTTGTCGTGATTCCAAAAATTTGCTGCGGTTTTACAGCGTTTTTCAATCTAGTGAGGTCGGATCAAAGGGTTTCCCGCCTCCGGCGGGGAAACCTTTTCGCACTTCATCAGCGTGGAGAACGCTGTGTAGATTTGCTGTGGTTCTATTCTGGTTGATGGCGCTGAATCGTAAAATGACTGAACCGCTCAGATTTTTGTCTAAAACGCCAAGGCGTGGTTTTCTCTATGGACGTTCTCTCCGATGTGCTGCGTGTGATCCGCCTGTCAGGTAGAGTGCAGTATCACCACACGTTTTCTGCACCCTGGTGTATTGAGTCGCCAACACCGTCTCAACTGGCTGCTCTGCTGGATGCAGGAATGCGTCAGATTGTGTCGTTTCACATCGTTGCCGAGGGTGAAGGCTGGGTTAGCCTGGGTGAACAGGCCGAAAAACATCCTGTTTCCCAAGGAGACATCATTGTTATTCCCTCAAGCTGTCCCCATATTTTGGGCGATCAGCCCGATCAGCCTGCGGCGCTTGCCGTTGAGCTATTGCCAGCACCGCCTTGGCCTGACCTGTTGGTATTGGAATACGGGGGTGGGGGTGCGGTGACCCAACTGGTCTGTGGCTTTTTACTCTGTGACGAACTGCTCGTGCATCCTTTTCTGAGTGCGCTGCCAGAGCTGATGCATATTGCGATCGCAGATGAAACTACGTCTCCCCTGCTTGCCATGGGAGTCCGCTATATTCTCGAAGAGACTCGCAAGAACCAACCGGGCAGCGACAGCGTACTTGCGCGACTGACCGAAGTCATGTTTTTAGAAGTGCTTCGCAGTTACATTCAGCAGGTGCCCGCCGAAGGGATTGGTTGGTTACCTGCTTTAAACGATCCGGTTGTGGGGCCTGTGTTAGAACTCATTCACACTCGCCCTGAATACGACTGGCAGGTGGCAGAATTAGCCCAGCAGGTGGGGGTTTCGAGGTCTTTACTGGCTAGTCGGTTTAGCCATTTGTTGGGGCAACCGACTAAGCAATACATCACTCAATGGCGCTTACAGCTAGCGCTCAACTTACTGCGAAGTACAGATGACGGCATTGCTCAGATCGCCAATCAGGTTGGCTATGAGTCGGAATATGCTTTCAACCGAGCATTCAAGCGGTTTGTTGGTGTGCCACCCGCAACATGGCGCAACAATCAACGCAGAGAGTCCATCCCAGATTTGCAATGAGCAAGAAGCAGAGCAAATCAAAGTCTATCCGTGAAGTTGTGCAACGACAGATAACCTCGACTCTCACCGATAATCTTGATTACGTCCCCACCAACGGAGTAGTTGACGGCTGGCGCTAACTTTAAGCAAAACAGCAACATGAGGACATTTGTTCGCAAAGCTTGAAAGTATATTGCCTTAGCAGTAGCATGGGTACTTGCTTTTAGTTTCGCTCCCGAAATTATGACTGGCCAATACTTTTCTGTAAAAGAAACCTCTGAAAGCTTAAACTGCTCGGAGCAATATGTTCGTCGGTTGCTCCGGCATGGCGAAATCAGCGGAGAGAGGATCAGCGGTCGCTGGATTGTAGCATCAGAGTCCGTTCAGGATTACCGCATTAAAGGAGAAGATGCAAGTTCAAGCGTGCCTGATCATGGGCGACGCTCGTTCAGTAACCCTGATCTCAAAGCCTTAAGTTTTTTTTCTGGTTGCATGGGGCTGGACTTGGGCCTAGAAAAGGAAGGCATCAAAGTGCTACTTGCTTGCGAAATTGATGCAGCCGCTCGAAAAACAATTGAGACGAATCGACCGGATATGGCGCTAGTTGGGGATATTAGAGACTACTCAGCGGCAGAAATTCGAGAAAAAGCAGGATTGAGTTCGACTGATGACATTGATGTAATCGTTGGTGGACCACCATGCCAAGCCTTTAGCAGTGCTGGAAAGCGGCAAGGATTCAATGACGATCGAGGCAATGTCTTTTTAACGTTTATCGATTTAATCACTGAACTTAACCCCAGATTTGCAGTCATTGAAAACGTTCGAGGATTATTGTCTGCTCCATTGAAACATAGACCTCACGATATGAGAGGAAAGAATTTTCCAACCTTGTCTCAGGATGAACAGAGAGGAGGTGCATTGCTCTTCATCATACAAAGGCTAAAAAGAGCAGGATATAGTGTTTCTTTTAACTTATACAACTCTGCTAATTTTGGAGCGCCACAACGGCGAGAAAGAGTTGTTATTGCTTGCAGTCGTGATGGAGAAAAACTTCCCTATCTCACACCGACTCATTCAGAAAAGAATTTATACGACCTTCCAGGATGGAGAACCCTGCGAGAGGCGTTAGAAGGTCTTCCGAAAAATGAATACCATTCTGTTAAGTTTCCTGAAAAACGGCTCAAATACTACAGGCTTTTGAAGCCTGGACAATACTGGCGAGATTTACCGAAAGAGTTGCATCAAGAAGCGCTAGGGGCTTCTTATCATGCAGGAGGAGGAAAAACTGGTTTTTTCCGTAGGTTAGCGTGGGATAAACCTGCCCCAACGTTATTAACTCATCCAGCTATGCCTGCCACTGATCTCGCACATCCAGAGGAAGATAGGCCCCTCAGTATTGAAGAATATAAGCGGATTCAAGAATTTCCAGATGATTGGATTATTGCAGGTACTTTACTCAATCAATATCGACAAGTCGGCAATGCTGTACCTTGCTCCCTCGGAAGAGCGATCGCTAGGATGTTGCTCGCTCACTTAGGGGGTGAACAGCCTATTACTTACCCAGAGTTTCCATATTCTCGGTACCATAAAACAGATGATGTCAGTTGGATGAGGGATATGGATTGCCTTGAAGAATCTTCAGCTAAACAACTATCTCTCAACTTAGTTTCATGAATCTGATAAATCCTGCCAGGGGTTGTTGGGCTCAATAGTTAAGGCATCTGGGTTGTCGAGCAAAACCTGTTGAACAAAAGCAACAAAATTTTCTTCTGAAAAGCGATTCGTGTCGTACTTTCCATTGAAATAAGCCCATCGATAGGAACCCGTTTTGGCATCAACTCTATGCCATTTCTCAATAGGTTGCTTCATTCTAACTCTCGTAGATGAACTGTTTTCCGAGTTGCTGCGATTTTTGACTTGTAAGAGAGAACCATCAACATTACAGAAATCTACGTGTCGAATAGATTCGCCCCAACAGCAATACCAGCCATAATCAGCAAGCTGTTCGGCTAGAAATTCTTCTAGTAGTAGTCCTTGGATATTTTCGGCAGACATCGATAGCCTATGGGCATATTTGATCTGCTCCAGATGCTCTGTTGTGAGTTCTGTCAATCGAGCATTGATGATGATGCTAACGATTGGATCGGCAACTGTGCCTGGAGGTTTCGAGACCCGTCTTGAAATTCGCTTCTCATAGCTATTGTTATACTTCTCTAACCAAGCCTTGGCTAGCATTTCTGGCGTGTCGGCTTTTAGAGTTGGAGAAAGTCCTGGATTTCTGTAGCAGGCTACTAAAATTGTGCGATGCGCTTCGAGGAATTGTTGATCTTGCTGAGAGAATGCATCTTGAAAGATCCGTAAAAAGGTTTCTTCAGAACTTGAGTCGCCAATAATGGCATTAAAGTTAACAGGCATTTAATGTTTCCCCTCTGGACATACGAGCCATGAAGCAGAAATGTCCACAATTGCACGCCACAGACTGTTCTGGATTTTCTCCTCAAAGCTTAAATGGTTGTTCTCGAACAGGCAAGATAACGTCAAAAGGTTAGCGACAGCTCTTCTCAAATCCTGGTTGACTACGCCAGGTGGGCTAGAGTTCTATACAATCAGTCGAAAGATACGAACAATGCAGGAATGACCAACCACCGCGATCGCGACAACTGGAACATGGCTGAAGCTGAGGCTTGGCAAGCAGATCAACACAGAAATGAGTCGTTTAGAGATGATGCCTTATCGTCTGACGAAGACGACGAAGATGAAGAAGAATCTTACATCGACGATTATTTCTCCGATGAACCCGGCAGCATCCCCGGCACTCTCAATATTCCTGACGATGCCATCTTTCCGCAGATTTTTCTGATTGATTACAACGCTCAACACGCCCACCGCACTGAAATTGCTGCCCCTGAGGAATGCAGCAAGCATTTGAACTCGGTGTCTGTGTCTTGGGTCGATGTACACGGCCTCGGCAGCGAAGATATTTTAAAGCGACTGGGACACGTCTTTAGCTTGCATCCCTTGGTTTTAGAAGACATTGTGAATGTGCCCCAGCGACCGAAGGTAGAAGAATATCCTGAACAGTTATTGATTGTTACTCGCATGGTGACACCAACCCCTGATGAACAGGGGTTTACCAGCGAGCAGGTGAGTTTTATTGTCGGCAAGCAGTATTTGTTGACGGTGCAAGAAGAGCCGGAGCACGATACGTTTTGGCCTGTGCGCGATCGCATTCGGCTCAATCGAGGCGAGGTGCGCAACCGTCAGGTTGACTATTTGGCCTACACGCTGCTTGACACCATTATTGATGGCTTTTTCCCTGTCTTAGAAGACTATGGAGAACGCTTGGAAGATTTAGAAGATGAGGTGGTGTTGCGCCCTACCCGCAAAACCTTAGAGAAAGTCTATGACCTGCGGCGCGAACTGCTGGCGCTGCGTCGGGCGATTTGGCCCCAGCGAGAAGCCCTCAATGCGCTGATTCGCGATGGCAGCGACTTGATCGGCCCGGAAGTGCGGATTTATCTGCGCGACTGCTACGACCATGCGGCTCAAGTGATTGACATGGTGGAATCGTATCGGGAATTGGCCTCCGGTTTGATGGATGTTTATTTGTCGTCGGTCGGCAACCGCATGAACGAAGTCATGAAGCTGCTGACCGTGATCTCAAGCATCTTCATTCCGCTGACGTTTATCACTAGCCTTTATGGCATGAACTTTGAACCTGACGCATCGCCCTGGAATATGCCAGAGCTGAAATGGCGTTGGGGCTATCCGGCGGTGTGGATGGTGATGTTGGCGATCGCCAGTGTCTTGATCATCTTCTTTTGGCGACAAGGCTGGTTTAAGGATTTTTCTCCGGTGAAGAAGAGCGATCTTCCTCGAAAGCCTTACAATCCACGACGATGAAAGGGGCATCGACTCTTGAATTAACCGCAACGGCTAAGGCTTGATGGTCGATTCTAGTGCGGCCTGTAGCTCTTGGGTAACCGTGGCGATCGCCTGTCGTCGTTTATGGCGGTAGTCAGGCAATCGCTGGGAGACGGAAAGAGGGTCGCCAATCGTAATTTTTGCCTGGTGATCGCCCAAATCGGGGGGCTGACTGGCAGGCTGACGCTGAATCTGACGCAGCATCTTCCATATCAAGAGGGTGGTGTCGGCAAACCGCTCAACGGTAGGCCGCTCAGCCACATATTTGCCCGTGACGCTGACAAAGGTTTCGACGAGCCGCATGTGCCACAAGCGCAAATTAGCTTCTTCTGCCACCAAGTCTGCCAAGCCTCGCTCTAGGGGCGAGAGCGACTCGGCAGATTTGAGGTCGTCGCGGTAAATGCGATCCCAGGCTGACTGCTCAATGCGACGACAGCGATCGGTGAGACTCCCTTTGGGTTTTAGCCCCAGCGATTGCTCAGCAACGGCGATCGCCCGATCGAGCAGAGCATGAAGCCGGGTGCCCAGATCTGAAGTGGATGGATCTGCCCCATGAGATGCGGCAGCCGAAGTAGACGGCACGGGGGCGATCGCCTGACCATAATATTTGCAGTAAAAAGTTTCCATCTGAGTCAGCAGATGTTCACCCAAGTGAATCAGGCGCTGATAGAGCAGCTTTTCTTGCTCTGGAGACGGTTGCACACCGTTGCTCAAAGAGGTTAGCGACTGGAGGGCGGCGGGGTCAGCCGCAATGCCACTCTCTGCTTCAAGTTGACTGAGTAAATCTGCGAGGGTTTTCCAGGGTGCGGTGACAAATCGATATTGGATGCCAATGGGAACGATTAGAACGTCCTCGTTGCGACCTGCTTTTTCAAGGTCTTCGGCACACCAAAACCCAAACTGAGCAATGCCGGGTTCGATGGGGCTGACGATTTCGTTGTGCCCGTTGGTGCCGCCCTCAGGTGCTGCCGCCATCGGAAAGTCGCTATTGACAAAAAGATTCCGAATGGAGCGCAGCCCTGCTGTATCTAGACTGCCGCGCCGAATCGGGGTGCCGCCCAGCTTTGAGATTAGCCACCCGACCGCAGGCCCAGCCCAAAGGGGGATGCCCCGATCGTAAATGAACTGAACATGGGGCTGAGCCCGAAACGGGTTGCCCTGGCGACGGGCGATCGCAGGCAGCTGATTCCAGACCACCTGACCGACGCAGAGCGGGTCAATGGTGCTGGGATGACGAAAGGCCAGCATGAGGCGAATTTTGCCTGCCTCAAACTGGTGAAACAGATCGACCAGTTTGTTGGCCTCATGCACGTCAATGTCAACCACATGCTTGCGTCGTCGGAGCCAAAAGGGAAGGAGCGATCGCCCCAGCCAAAGCACCATCGGGTTGAAGTCTGGAGCAATGAATTGTAAGGGGGGCTGTGCGTGGGTAATGCGAGAGGTCACGATAGCAAATCCTAGACAGTAAAAGGATGAACACGAAGAATGCTGGTACTCAGAATACTGGAGTCGTCGTGGAATGTAACGGAGCAAGGACGGCAGGCAGGTCTCTTCTAAAGAATGCAGCGTTCTCAGGGGGATGACTCGTGCGCTTGTGCCGAAACTTTATTTCTCAAAGATCGTCTATGCAGGGTTGGATCAAGACCTTGAGCTTTGGATTTTGGATTTTGGATTTTGAGTTTTGAGTTTTGAGTTTTGAGTTTTGGGTTTTGAGTGAGAGGCTGGCAGCTTATGCAACGGCGGATGAGTCGCCTGCCCGAATGCCCACGGCTTCAGAAATATGGCTAAGCTGATGGTCGTGAAGCTGACTCAATAGCCCTTCTAAGACATATTTCACCATTTGAGGGCCTTGATAAATCCATCCGGTGTAGGTTTGCAGCAGACTCGCTCCGGCAGTGATTTTTTCCCAGGCATCGTCAGCGGTAAAGATGCCGCCAACGCCAATGATCGGCAACTGCCCCTGGGTCTGGCGATAAATAAAGCGAATGATGTCGGTAGAGCGCTGTCGCAGGGGTGCGCCGCTGAGACCTCCGGCTTCGGCCTCAACCCGATTTCCGGTGGGATAGAGGATGCGCGTGTTGAGAGAGTCGCGCTGAATCGTGGTGTTTGTCGCAATAATTCCGGCAAGCTGGTGGGTCTGAGCCAGAGTAATGATGTTGGCGATCGCCTCCCAGTCGAGATCTGGCGCAATTTTGACCAGCAGGGGTTTTTCGCCCTGGTTGTCGTCTTGCAGCGCCGACAAAATGGAGTTGAGCTGATCGGTAGACTGGAGCGATCGCAGCCCTGGCGTATTGGGCGAGGAGACGTTTACCACAAAGTAATCACCCAGAGCTTTGAGGCACCGAAAACTGGCTTGGTAATCTGCTGCCGCTGAATCCAACGGAGTGACCTTCGATTTACCCAAATTGACGCCGAGGGGAATGAGACTAGGGTGGTGCGATCGCGTCTGCTGAAGCTGATCTGCTAAGGCAGCAGCTCCGCGATTATTGAACCCCATGCGATTGATAGCGGCTCGATCTCGCGGCAAGCGAAAGAGACGAGGTTTTGGATTCCCCGGCTGGGCAACTTGTGTCACGGTACCTAGCTCGGCATAGCCAAACCCTAGCGACGACCAGATGCCCCCCGCTTCGCCGTTTTTGTCAAAGCCTGCGGCCAACCCCATCGGATTTGCAAACGAAATCCCCCAGAGAGACTGGCTCAAGCGGTCGTCGGTCAGGGTACAGGTCGTGTTGAATTGAGATAAGAGTGCTTTCACCAGACTGTTGTTGGGATGGTGGTTCATCCAGCGGAAACTGCCCATCACGTAGTTGTGCAGTCTTTCTGGGTCTGCCTTGATCCCCGAAAACAATAGCGGACGCACAACCGACTGATATACATCAGATCGAGACAATTCAGACTGATCTACATCATGGGCCATGAATTTTTGGAGATCTCCGTCTATCGATTAAAAGGTTTTGGGATCTTTTAGGATCTTTTGGTAAATTTTCCTACTCTCAATCAAAGATGATGCCGCAAAATGGTTGTGAGAGAAGAGGGGCAGAGCAATCTACATAATCATCGGACAATCTAGGTGTCTTTTGGCCGCAGGTCATCACCTGCTGACCTCGTGCGCCTCAGCACAGACTGCGCTGGTAGACTGCATAATTTGTACAGAGAGTACATTTATCGCGGTGCAATCTAAATCTCTATGTAATCTAAATATTGGCGATCGCACAAGATTTACGTGTTAGCGTTTAATATACTCCTGCACGGGCAGGTTATCGCTACGGCAACGACACAGTCACAGACTCATGCAAAATCAGAGAATGATCTGGGTCGTCCGTTGACTCAGTTAAGGTGTCATTTTTACGTCGGTATTCTAATTTAGGCAATGTGCTCTTTAATGTTAGTGCGGCACTAGCCACCCGGATCAAGCGAGAGTTAAACCATGACTGGGCCAAAGGCGGCATCATCCATCCACGAAAAACACTTGGTGTCTTTAGGCAAGGCACTACAAGCTCTGCGTGAGGAGGAAAGTGTAGATGCTCTGATTGAAATTGCGATCAATTATTTGCAGTCAGAATTAAATTTTGCACTGATCTGGGTTGGGCTCTACGATCGCACCACCCATCGCATTGTGGGCAAGGGTGGGATGTCTCCTGCGGGCAATGCTGCGGCCTTGACTCAAACCTACAGCTTAGAACCGGGCGACATTCTCGAACAGGTCGTGGTGCAGCAACGACCGGTAGGTGTGGCTGATCTTCAAGAAGAGATGCGAGCCGGACGCTGGCGTAAATTAGCCCAGAAGTTTGAGATTCACGGCACTATCATTTTTCCGCTGCGCTATCGAGATCATTGCCTAGGGGTGGTGATGCTGGGCTCTCAGCTCTGGGGAGTGTCGCCTCAGTCAGACGAAAAGTCTCGCATGTCGATGATCTTTGGGGAATTAGCGGCTACTCTATATCGGTGCGATGCCGATCGCCAGCGGCAGCAGGTGAAAAAGCCTGAAGTGCCCCTCATGTCTCTTCTCGGTCGATTGCGGACGATGGCTTCAATTGACGAGCGGCTGACGGCGATCGCCAAAGAAGTTCATACGTTTGTTCGTGCTCATCACACCTATATTTACTGGTTTGAGGCTGAAAACCACCACTTCTGGCAGCGGTTTGCTCAGACTGGGCAACGTGTGAGCACCCATGCCAACGGTCGAGCAACCCCTGAGCGAAACCTCAATCAAAACATTCCGGTTCAGCACGTTAACAGCTTCTATCAGGCTCTTTCTGCTGACCAGATTGTGGTGATTGGCGATGTCAATAGTGCGCTCAATACCGATCTCTCTGGGCGATTGATGCAGTACATTCAGGGAACGTCTCTCTTGGCGGCTCCGGTGCTGTTTCAAAATGAGCTGATCGGGTTTATTGCCGTTGCAGACAACGAGTCGCGCATTTGGTCAGACGAAGAAAAAACCTTCATGCGTTCTGTGACGCAGCTGCTGTCGCTGTTTGCTCCATTAGAAAATACGGAGCAAGTGATTCAGCAAGTCAAGCTTGATCAATCTTTGGTGGGAGAAGTCTCGCGAGCCATTTATAGCGAAGACGATTGGAACCAAGTTTTTGAGATCTGTGCCGAACGGTTGTGTAAACGGTTGAAGGTGCAGCGCTTTTTTGTGCTGACCTACAACATGAATCAAGAAAAATTTACGGTTGCCTATCAAAATCAACCCCCGCGCTATCGACCGCTCAACCGGGCGCTCCAGCATCTCAATGATGTGGACTGGCAAATGCTAGAGCGCAGTAGCGACGCTGTCGGCGTTGAAGATTTGGAAGAAGATCTGAAACTAATGGCGTGGCGTGAAGATTTTCTTGATTTAGGCATGCGATCGCTCCTCATTTGCAACACGTCGATTGGCAACCCACTCCAGGGAATGGTCGTGGTCGGGCACGACCAAGCGCGCACCTGGAGCCGTACTGAGCGAGATCTGTTGCGAGCTGTTGGGCAGCAAATTGGGTTAATTTTGCGGCAGTGGCAGCTCCATAGCAGCGTGCAGCATCAAGAAGGCTTCTATCAAGCCATTCAGTGGGGGCTGACGGCCATGCAGCGCACCCACAACCTAGAGCAGCTCGAACAATCCTCGATGCAGCATATTGCGGGTCTGTTAGAAGCTCCGCTCGCGACGCTGGTCGCCTGGAAGCCCGGTCGCAAAAAGGCTAAAGTTGTCGCGGCTGCCGTCACCGATAATCAATTTTCGATTGCCTCTGATGTGTCGATGTCGATTCACACCGATTTGCTGATTCAAGGCACGTTGGCGACTGAGGGCATTCTTTCGATTAGCGTTGAACATCTATCGCCTGAAACACGCCACTGGCTCAGCGGTTCGGGCATTGGTCAACTGCTGACCATGGTCTTGCGAACTGCTCCTGAGCATGAGCCATCGGGGATACTGATTGTGGCCGATGGCATCGATCGATTGTGGTCAGAGCGCCACCTCGATGTGCTTGAAATTTTGGGCAGCCAGTTGGCTTGGGCGAGGCGATATTTGCTGCTGACCGAAAACTTGATCGCTCACCGAGAAGAGTTGGAGCGGCTCAACTGGTATAAGCAACGACGGCTCGAAGAGTTTTGCCGCAATTTGAATGTCAACGTGCGGCGGTTGAATGACCTGAGCCATCAAAAAGATGCTCTCGCGAGTATGCGATTTCATCAAATCACCCGACAGCTTGGGCAGATGCTGGTGCAGGTGGCTCCGGTCATCAAGAGGGAGCAGTGGCGGATTCAATCTGAACATGCAACGATGCCGCTCGTCACGCTGTTAAAACGAGCGATGGAGCGAGTCGAAGCGCTGATTAAGCAGCGGCAGATCTGGTCTCAGGTTCACAATGAAAGTAATCTCAATGTCGGCGGCGATATTCCAAAAATTGAGTTTATCTTGTTTGAGGTGCTATCGGCAGCCTGTTGGCGGGCTGAGCCTAATGGACGGATTGATATTTGGTGTCGCCCCCTAGATTTTCACTGGATGGAGCTGTCGATTACTGACAACGGTCTGGTGGAGCCTATTTTGCTGGAAGAATTACATGAAGGGCGATCGCCCGATATGCTGGCTCCGTCTGCGCTAGACACGCCTCCGGG
>JBARXP010000481.1:0-20485 GCA_049647405.1 Elainellaceae cyanobacterium
GATGAGGTGGTGTCTGTCATTAAACACGCGCTGCTGAGTTCGACACTGAAAGATAAGCGGCAAAAGTGCCTTGCCAAATTGGAGCAAGCCATCAAGCGGGCTTCGGTGGTGCTGGCCTGGGACGGCAACTGTGCCGATATCGCGATCAACTATCTGGCAGCACTACGCGGCGCTGACTGCCGAGTGCTGAAAAAACTGAATCAGTACCGGGCTGACGCGCTCCATGTGGAGATGGTGCGGGGTGGCCACCTCCGCGACTACTCGCCAGTGGTGAAGAAAATCAATGAGACGCTAGAAGCGCTCCATACGCTCAAGTCTGGAGGTGCGATCGCCATCATCAGCGATTCTCAACGGCAGTGCGAAGCGCTCGACGATACCTATTCGGCTAAGGGCTATAAGGTACTGCGGATTGATTCAAAAACCATCTCCGAACCTTGGGCTAAGACATTTCTGAAGAATCCAGACCGCTACATCGAGCAAGAACAGCCTGATGTGCTCATCATGAGTCCCACGGCTGAGAGCGGCATCGACATCAGCATCAAGGATTATTTCAAAAAAGGGTTTGCATTCTTCTTTGGAGTCATCGACACCGATACCCAGCTGCAATTTTTGCGACGGGTGCGAGATTTGAGGGATTGGTGCTGCTGGTGCCAGGAGTACACCACACTCGATGATTGGGAGGGGACGCGATCGCCCTTTGCGCGGAGCCTTCAGAAAAACTTCCTGGATGCTCTCCAGATGGACGCGATCGCAGCGCTGGAAGGTGAACCCGAGCACAAGCACCTGAATGCTCTGATGAGCGATTTGAAGCAGCAAGCCTCCAATCCTCACACTCAAGCGGCGCTGCAATTTATCGCAGCTCGTAACTATGAGCGGAGCCACACGCGGGAATGCCTGCAAGAGAGACTTGAGCAGCATGGCCACAAGGTAACGCTGATTGATGCAGAGCAAGATATCGAATCACGGGATGAGATTCAGCAAGCGAAAGAGCAGATTCAGGTTGCTCACAGTAATTCAGTGTTTCATGCTGAAAATATCTCAATCTCTGAAGCCTTCGCAATCACGAGCAGCTTCGGAGCCTCACTAGAGGATCGCTATTCAGCAGAGAAGGCGATCCTTAAGGCGAAACTGCCAGGGATTGAACTGACGGCAACATGGAGCCCTGAATTTATCCGCAGAGTGCTGTTCCAAGATCGGGCACTGTTGGCACGGCTTGAGCGATTCTGGATGCTCAATCACATGGATGCGGCGAAGAATCGTCAGGCTGAGCAATGGCGAGAAATTATGCAACACGGGGCATCCTTCACCGATATCAGCACGGGCTATATTTTTCTGAATGCTCTGAAGCATCTCGATATTCTCGCCTTGCTCGACGGCAAAAGCTACAGTGCAGACTCCCCAGAGATTCAAAAAATCTATCAACAATGTAAGCGCTCCAAACGGCTCCAGACAGCACTAGGGCGATCGCCCGGTAAACTGTCATCGATGGATTTTGTCGGGCGGCTGATGGCAGCGATCGGAGTCGTCAGTAGCTCCAACATAGGGGCACGGGATGAGAAGGGCGATCGCGATCGCACCTACTCTTATCTGTCACCAGAAACCGATGCTGACACCCAAAATGTCCTCAACTGCTTTCAAAATCGCTTTGAAAATTACTTGAATCTAGAATCGGCTGAAAGCACTGATAGCTCTAACTCAGAGGTGGATCACCTCACCCCTAAAATAGATACTGATATAGGCCAAGGTGATCCATTCAAAATCCCCTTGGTTTCTACAGTTGAGGGCGATCGCCAAAACAGCTTATTTCAGCAGGGCGATCGGGTCAGGTTTGGCACTTCTTTGAGCGATTGGGAGGTGCTGAGCATCGAGGGCAGCACAGCAAAAATCCGAATAATCAACGGCTGCGGCTATCACACCGTCACGAACCAGCCTCTTGAAAAATTGGAGGCTGCATCATGAATATAATGCAAGCCGCTGAGCAGCTCTCCCTCGCCATCACCCCAGAACTGCTGGAGCTAGTTGATGAGCGAGAGGAGCACGGTTACAAACCAGGCTGGCTGCTCTACCGGGCATTTGATTTAGAGCTGAATGATGATGATTTTCGTTTTCTCGCTGGTGAGCTTGGCTGGAGTCTCGATTGGCTGAGAATCAGCTACTCACAAGCCCGGATGAAGCAGCGGCGATCGCCCCTTCCTCAACCCAGCACCCCAGACCTTATCGCGCCTGACGGCAGCGAATTTGGCGAATTGTGGGCTGACGTGCTGAATGCCATCCCTCGACCAGGCACCAGGGCGATCCTCCAGACGCAATGCAGTCTTGTCGATTTTGATGGCGCGGCTTCGCTGATTTTGATTACTAGCAGTCCTATGCAGCGGATGGTCACGAGCAAAATTCCCGACATTGAGCGAGCATTTTTTGAAGTCTGTAATCGCCTCATCGAGGTTTTGCTAGAGGTGGAGCCATGACCAGCTTTTGGAACACTTAGAAGTGGAACATTGCCAACCGAAATGAAGAAAAGCAAAGCTGATTTAATAGCCAGCCGTAGGGCAAGAGCCTTCAGCCTCAGGGCTTCTGGCGCGACGCTGAGAGAAGTGGCGATCGCCATGAGGAGCGTCACCAACCCCGAAACTGGCGAGCTAATGTACCCAAAATATTCTCTGTCGGCAGCCTCAAGAGACGTTCAGGCCGTTCTTGCTGAGCTAAGGGAAGAGCGGCTAGAGATGGCGGCTGACTATCTCGATATGCAACTACAGGCACTCGATATGGCCAGTAAGGCGATCGCGCATCGGGTCAAGACTGGTGAACTACTCGCCATTGACCGATGGCTTGGCATCATTGATCGACGAATGCGGCTCCTCGGGCTGGAGGCTCCGGTTAAGCTTCAGGTTGCTCAGAACCTAGAGAAAGAGCTGGAAGGGTTCTTGACTATGGTTGAACGAATTGTCCCTCCTGACCTCTATCGTGAGATTTTGGAGGCCGTGGTTAAGGCAGGCGATCGCGCTAAGAAATCTGAACTGAACTGAATTTACATCAGCCTTGTGTCATTTTGCGTCATGGCAACAGCGGGCATAGGCGCGATCGCCAGACATAGTTTTCAGAGTTTTCAGAGGATATAACGCGCGCGAATCAAAAACGAATCGCGATTCGTTTTGTCTACTCACCACATTGCTTTAGCCCTTCTTGTATAAATGGCCCAATACTCAGGCGCGCCCCTTCAACATCGGGATCGTTTAGCCAGATTGTCTCAAGTGGCTCCATTTCCATCTCATCACGAGCGGCCTGTGCAGGGCTATTCAATGGATAGACATAGCCTCCAGCAATAAACGTAACTGTCGGTTGCCCTTTCCATCGGAAGCAATTTAATCGCCCCTTGTCAACTGAAAACGACCATTCTCCATCCCATGTTTCTTTGCTGATGTAGCCTTCAGGTAATTCTTGTTCTGGTTGGGCAGTAGGCTGAGATTCCTCTATTGCTTCAGGTTGAGTCTCTTCCACAGGATCGGACTCGTCTTCAGATTCCGATTCTGCAAGGTTTTCTGTCTCTGTAGAATCTTCTGTTTCTGTAGACTCTATGGGCTCTTCAACAGTCTCTTGCTCACTGAATGCTGTTTGCTCTTCCTGTGGTGGAAACGCAAAGATTCCAAAAGACAAGATTCCCCACAGCAGCACGACAATTTTTGCCCATTGCTTCCACTGGGTTGTCCAAACCAGGCCAGCGGCGATCGGCGGCAACGTGAACAATAGGATGAAGATGAGCCAATTACGTTGATAAATTTTTTTGCTCACGACTCGCACCCGACTCCATCTTTGTCGCGGTCGAACCGATGTGGATCGGGCTGCAAAACTGTGAAATCTTTCTCTTCAATGTCGGCGCAGTTCAAGTCGGGCGGAGCTGGAGGAATGCAGAAGTCGGGGTATGACGGATCGCAGTTTGATTGCGCTATTACATCTGGCAGTGAGCTAGGAGCTATTAACCCTACCGTTGCTACAGCAGCAAAAAAATAATTCATAAAATGCCCCCTGAACAAGTTTTAACCCAGAGTTCCCAGGATTCTTCTCTAGAGTGCCCTTTACTTTTGAGGCGATTTGCATTTGGCATCCTTTGATCACGAACATACGGCTTACTCCAATGGAAATTCCATTAGAAAATCTCGACTTGAGTTTTGAGGAATATACAGCTCGATTGAATGGCGATGGCGGCGATCGCCAATACATCTCTGAGATAGACCAGCACACCACCAATGCACCATCACCATATAGCCCTGAGAGCGTCAGACTTCATGGGATAGTACAAGATTACTCAGAGACGCGCGGCTGTAGCTATGCCGAAGCTATGTCTCAACTCAATGTCAACGTCTAAAACAGGAGCAAAAATAATGATGACACTGCCCGAACAAACCCAATCTCTACAGGCCCAGATTGCTGAGATGCGAGGCGCGATCGCTGCCCTCGAATCACCTCTCGACCCCAACATCCCAATTCAAGAAACCGCTCCCTTGGCTTTTCTCAAGAGTGTCATCGATGCCGAGCACGACTCCGAGCGAGCTGAAGAGAATCGTTTGCGTCGATTGGCTCAAGCGAAAGAGGCCGTCAGGGTTGCCGAGAACGAGCTGGCCAGACTTCAGCAGCTTGAGGCAGAGCATAGAAAGACCGCTGATGAGGGCTGGGGGAAATTGAAGACTCTCGCCCAAGCTTGGCAGAAAACTCTAGATGAGTTTGAGGAGCGATTCGATTCGGCTAAGAGTGAGATGATGGCGATCGCGGCTGAATGCATTGAGTCGGAGCGGGCTATTCATGGCGCGACTATTCCCGGTGGCCCTCGTCCACGGGCGCGCCAAAATTTTGTGCTCTCACAATATTTTGATAATCGCTGGGGAGATGCTTTGCCGTCAGTCGAGATCGTTGATGACGGCCTACGGCGCGTCAGCATTGGGCGACAAGAACTCACTCGCCAGATTAGATTACAACGTGAGTTCAAGAAGCGACTAGAAGAGGCTCAGTCTATGCGAGAAAAGATGGCTCAACCATCCTCAGAACCAGAACAGGCCGAGCCGATCGTCAAAGAGGCAGTGCCTGTATCTTTTGCAGGTGGCGTAGTCGAGGAGTTCGACGAATAAGTTTTTTGAGTTTGGTTTCGGAGTAGCCGCGATCGCCCTTCACTCCTGTGGCGATCGCTTTTTTTATGGCTTGTCACGCTCTTGTAACGTGACAGGTGCGTGACTGTAACGTTACAAGAGCGTTACAGTTTCTCTCTCCACTTCACCAATATGAAAAGCAGCTCTAGATTTCTCCAGAGCTGCAAGTACTTAAGTGATTGCAGCTCACCAGCTTACTCACTTACTCAGGCGCTTGCTCAAGTGCCCACTCAAGTAATTTGCGAACCAATTCAGTTTTAGGTATCCGATATTTACGGGCCTTCTCTGCCAGGGCATCGTTCAAGCTGAGTTTGATGTCTACGTTTAGCCGAGTTGTGGGTTCTAGCTCTGGTTCCTCAAACTCTGCCCAAGGTGACGCGGTAGCAGGTGGTGAAGAGGTTTTCTCAGTCTTAGACTGTTTCGGCTTGCTATCAGGCATCTTCTTTGGGCTAGGTTGTCGCTTTGCGCTTTCGGCACTCTGAAATATTTCGTCAAAGTTAGATGACATCTTTCAGTTCCTCCCAGAGCGATCGCCAGTCATGCCAAGCCAGTCCACCGCCTTGAACCTTGTTCACGGGTAAGCATTGGTCAGCAGCTTTGATATAAGCCTTATAGCGACGAATTGCCCGGTTGAACATCGGCAGTCCATGCCGTTGCAGTGCAGCTCTGGCCTCATCAGCATCCTTCTGCGGCGGCGGCGGTGTGATGGTCAGCAAGCATTTATAGTTTGTGCCGTCTGGCAGCGATCGCGCTATCTGTGCCAGTGCTGATAGTGCTAGCGGGTCTGGAGTCGATGGCAGAATTAGCAGGTCACAGCCTGCGGCTAAAGATTCGATTTCTTCGGAGGAAGGACGAGCTGGAGTATCGATAACAACGTGACCGAATTTGCCCGACATCAAAAGCTTAGGAGCCTTAGAGTCGTCGCAGCACTCAAACGGCAATAGTCCTTTTCTTGCCCACAGAGACGCGGATCGATTGGGATCGGAATCTATCAGCAGAGTTGGTTTATCGTCGCTCAAAAGCGTTGCTAGGCAGACGGCACATGTTGTTTTTCCCACGCCCCCTTTGAATTGGGTCAGGGTTAAAACAGCCATGATTTAATCACTCAAGTATTACCTCAACTTTACTCTTGAGTGCCTACTTGAGCAATAACTTGAGTAAGTGCTTGAGTAAATAAATGAGTGCCTACTTGCTCATCAGCATTCTGAAGCCCTGCAACTGCTGTTCAAGCGACACCATGCGAGCATTCAGATCCTTGACCTGATTCGCTAGGGTGTGGGCTGAGTCTTTGCCAAGATAGGTGGCGATCGCCTCATGCACTACTTGGGAACTATTGCGGCCTGACTGCCGAGCAATTCTCTCCAGTTCGTCTTTCCATTCCGTGGGCACTCGTGACCCGACCATCGGTTTTTCAGGCATTGCTATCACCGCTAACAGTCTTGTCTAAATCTTACCCGTCTCAATTTGATATCAAAGATAGCGCTGTTTTCGCAATAAGAGGGGGGTCATTCTCATCAAGAGTCTCAGTTTTCGTTCAACAGCCCTCAACCCTATATTCCTCGTTCGTCTTTTGTGAAGAATACGAAATATAATAGAAGAGTCACTACATGAGGCTGTCTCAATGCCCAGAGAAGGAAAACAGAATCGCTCTGGTAAAGCTGCCATCCTCGAACCCGATGAACTACAGCATTTGTTTGTTGAGTTAGATGACCCGTACCGGGCGATCGCGCAACTCTGTTATCTCACCGCAGGTCGCATTGGTGAGGTGCTGTTGCTGGAGGCGAGCCATGTCACGGGTGGGTATCTGCTGTTCCCTGCTCCCAATACCAAGATGAAGGTGTCGCGGACGGCCAAGGTGACAGCACCAATGGCGAAGGTGCTGGAGCGGGTGAAGCCTGCGTCGGGTTATCTGTTTCCTAGCTCTGGCAAGAGTGGTCATGTTACTGCAAGGGCGGTTGAGCATCGGGTGAAACGAGCGGCTGAATTGTTGGGCTATGACGGGGTGAGTCTGCATAGCTTTAGGCGATCGCGCCTCACTCATCTTCATGAGCAAGGTTGGAGTCTATCTGAGTTGATGCGGGTATCAGGCCATAAGAGTTTGGCGGCACTGCAAGAATATTTGGGCGTGGATCAGAGTGCGGTTGATGAGAAGTTGGCGGCGCTGGATGCTGGCTTGGAGGTGGTGTAGGGGCGACCTGCAAACAAGGTGATTTTGAACCGGGCTTCAGTGACAATAGGCTAAAACCCTTATGTGAGGAGGATTTACCGCCCAATGTTGTTCATCTACATCATTCCGATGGCCTGCTCGATTAGCAGTTAATCAAACAGGTGCGATCGCTGAAATATAGACACGACAAGAGATTTGTGTGATTGTGTCAGTTAGGATTGACCTAGGGCGATCGCTATCGCTTTTGATTCAAGCTAAAAATATAAAACTAACAACAGCAATTATGAAGATTTAAGCGCTGTGCGCACAGCGCATAGTTTTTTGATATGATCAAGTCAATCAAGACTAAAACGTTAAGTAACTTTTGGTTTAAGGAGAAGCGATTAGATCTGCCTGAGAAGGCAGCAAAGAAAATCAGGCGCACCCTTAAGCAGTTAGATGCTATAGAAAAGAGCAGCGAATTGTTTGACGTTTTTGGGACTCCTGGCTTTAAGTTGCAGAAGTACCACGAACGAGGTCATAGCGACGACTGGGAGATAAGGATCAGTGGAAACTGGCGGTTGCTCTTTAGATGGACTGAAGATAACGTTTTCGACATTGAATACACCGACTCTACTCACTGACACAGACTTGGAAGAGGCCATGAAATACACAGTCAGCGCAGCCGAAATTATCCGAGAAGACTATATGGAGCCATTGGGCTTGAGCGGCGCAGAATTGGCTCGCAGGATTGGCGTTAGCCCCTCTACCGTTAATCGTATGTTGAATGAATCTAGCAGCCTCACGGCAGAACTAGCCGTCAAAATTTGTGCGGTAGTTGGCGGTAGTCCTGCCGTTCTAATGCGTATCGAGACAGAACATCGTTTGGCTCTTGCTGAAAAGTCTGTTGACGTTAGTAAGTTGGAACGGATTGAGTCCGACGATCGCGAACTTGCTATCGCTTAATTCTCTCTAACGATCGCATTCTGAAAAAAAAAGTTTTGGCATCCTTTCAGTAACTCCCCCGTGGGGTTCCTGAAAAAAAAAGACAACACTGAGCCCCTCCGATTCTGGAGGGGCTTTGGTTTTGGGTACGGATGTCGATCGCAATTTACAGTTTCCCCTTGGCTTTAATCTGCTCCCAAACTAACAGCGCTCCCTTTACCCATCCTTCTAGATACGCTTCCTCGCTGTCTCCTTCAGGGCCTCCATTATCGCGATAATAATCACCTTCTAGCCATTGTTCTTTGATGTAGTCAAATGCAGTGCTGCGATAGAAATCATCATTTAGAGATACCCGCATCACGCCCGCGTCGCTGTATTCCAATTTCTCAAAAAGCCTGAAGTCAGCAAGATCTAAGTCCGTCGCCCCTTCTTGTCCATCCTTGGAGCCTTGTTTTCGCCAATCTTCCGATTCCTGCTCTGCTTGAATTTTTAACCGTTCGATCAATTTGTCCATGCTGGGAATCTCCTTCATGTTGATTTCTTCAATCTCAATTGCCCGCTCAATCGCATCCTGGCAAACAGCCGAAACAACAAAGCGCCCCTTGACGACCTGAAGCCTTTCATAGAGAGAGTCGGGCATGGTAACTGCAATTTGCTTCGTCATCGATATACGCTCTTCTCTGTTGACGTATGTTAATTGTATTTAACATATATCTAAATAGCAAAATCCCTTGAATATATATTTGTCTGGGCGCATTGCGGCGATCGCACATTCTCAAATTACGGATGGCGATCGCGCAAACCCTGTGGCACACTCTCACCAGAGATGCATTGTCTCTGCTCCAAATGAACAATACCCGGCCAGCATATTGACGTGGGGGCACGTTTGGCCGGGTATTGTTTTAAGCAAATACGAATCGCGATTCGTATTTGCTACCAGTTTGATTCCGGGCAGATGACTGTGACCTTCGTCTCTGGAGACGCTTCAACCCGACAATTTTCCAGACAACCTAGAACCTCATACTCCAAGCCATTTCCAGGCTCCGCTTCGATCTCAGCTATAAACTCATCAGAAATGTGGCAAACTCCCGTGTATCGCGCCTCCCATTGCCCCGTTTTAGGGTTGCGTCGTGCATGAATGGTCTGGACTTGATTTGTATAGGCCATGATGTCACCTCATATAGTTGTACAAATTGGCTGAGCAGTTTAGCGACATGACCCAGGTCGGGAATTTACAGTTGAAACTTCCTTGCTGCTTGGATATAGAGCGTTTCAGCGATCGCCCTATGCGACTCCTCACTTAGCCCCGGCAACTCCGCTTGAGCCTGCTGGTAGCAGTAACCAAACAATTTGCTTTGCTCCTGAATGTAGGTGGCGATCGCCCGTTTCTGGTCTGCCGGGATTGTCGCGCCTGGTGCTGGTGCTGGTGCTGGTGCAGCTCCACTAGGCTGAACAATGTTGAAATCGTCTCCACTGATAACGGCCTGATAGGTTTGTCCACGGGTGAGCCAGGTCAGCTCTTGAGCATCGACGGCGTAGGATTTCCAGCGCTGGCTACCATCTGGCAGGGTGAAAAGCAGGGGGCGATAATTTGGCTTATTTTCAAATTTGGATTGCTTGGGCCGTCCAATGGTTTCGAGAGTTGCGTTGATCAGAGTTTGCGTCGGCATTGGTCTGTGTGGGGATAGGTGAACGAGTGGGGCACTTGGAGCCGTGCCCCGTGGCTATTGGTTAAGCCGCGATCGCACTCATCACGACCGGGTTCAGCTCGTCTTTGCGGAGCTTATTGAAGCGGGGAACCTGGTACAGACTGGCCAGGGCTTTCAACTGGCGAATAGTGCAGTCTCGCAGGGTGATTGAGGCGCGATCGCCCCCAATGTTGAGCAAGTCATCGAAACTATCGTCGAGGTTCACGGGTGCGGTTTCGGGTTCAAACAGCGGTAGTTCGAGCTGGCCAGGTAAAACGGCGCGGCGGCGGCTCATGATGAATCCAGTGAGGGCTAGTAGGACATAGGCGATGCTGGCGATCGCGACAAAATTGAAAGCTGTGGTCAGTAGGTCTTGCATTATGGTGTTCTCCGTGAAGCGGTTAGAGATGGCTGAGAATGATGGCGATCGCCGTTGTAGTGAAGGCGATTCGCATAGATAGGCTGAGAAAAATCATGTTTCGATCCTCGTGTAGTGATGGGATCGGGGCATGGCGTCAGGCCATGCCCCTCGTGTTGTGTTAGGCGGCGATCGCCAGTTCAGCAACGCCACGCTGGACGGTTGCTGCGGCAATCAGTTCACGAACTCCATGCTCATCCGATGCATAGGGTGACTGCCCATACATTGAGTAGAGGGGGTTGGCAAACCAGCGATCGCCCATTCGTCGATAGAAACCGACTGTTTCGCCAAGATAAAGAACCCGGTGGCGATTGCCCTCTTGACGAACCTGGAAAATCGAACCGTGATAGTAGAACTCAGTCATGATTGAATAGAAGTAGGTTTTTTTAATCTGAGGGGCGATCGCGGGTCTGAAGCGCGATCGCCCTTTTTGTTTGTCCTCATGTATCTATAGTATTATTCAGTTAGTAATATTGTCAATTGGTTAGCAATATCATTCAGTTATCAAGCTACTGTCATCTGATAAGTACTATTGATTGATTAATATTGCTATTTACATGGTAATACTAAGGAATGGTATTCTTTAGGGCATGACAGTGAAAAATAAAATCAAGCCATTCCTAGACGGTCGTGGCATTACGCGCTATCAATTCCGGAAAGAGACTGGCATTGCCCAGCGCACGGCCTACGACCTGTACGACAATCCAGAGCAGATACCGTCTGGGTCTGTGCTGGAGAAAATTTGCGATGCCTATGAAATTCAACCCGGTGAGCTGCTGGAATGGGTTCCCAAGTCTTCAGGCGGCGGCAAAGGTGGCAAGGCAACGATCGCCACTGAACCCATGTTTGATATAGGCGACTGCATCAAGAACCCTCGTGGTGAACGTGGTTACATATCGGGCATTGATGGCGATCGCATCACGGTCGATATGGAGGCTTCAGGCTCCGATAGTTACCCAGCTCATCTGCTCGAACTGGTGCATAAATCGGCTGCGGCGGCATAGTGCAATGTTGTGCGATCGCCCCTAGTCTCTAACCAAATTACTCAGCAAACAGCCCCAGTCCTATCGAGGATCGGGGCTTCTGTTTTGGAGGCTCAGAATTCTCCATCCATAATGAATTGGGCTATCTCTGACGCATCACATCTTCTATCGTGGCTAATGCTGCAACGAGAACATAAATGGTTCCTAGCAGTGCGAGAGAAACCAGGCACAGCATTGCCGCTGGTGGAGCAATGAGAATGTAAACCCAGCGGTACGACTTAGACGAAACTCTTTCGAGGATCATCCCCCCCAGCACAGCCAGCATTGCAGGCGACATGCAGCCTAGCAGAATCAAACTTCCAACAGCATTAGCAGCGTATTTTGTGGCTGTCTTGAACTTGTTTTTCATGGTCTTCTCCTAATACAACGTATGCAGACGATTGGTGATGCAATGGGCGGTTGAGTCATGGCAGCTCATTACGGTCTGCCAGTGCTGAGAAGTGGCGATCGCATTCCCGAAGTTCTCGACAAACTGAATCACGGGATATTTGTCCCAGCGCTCATATCTGGACAAACGGCTGTATTGCCGCCTGACGAGTCGCCACGGCTTAGCGCTGCAACGGGCGCGATAGTTGCCTAGTTCTCGACAAAACAGGGCATAGGTCGGGTCAATGCCGTATTGCTCTAAGCGATGACTGGGCAGTATTTCACCGAATAGCTTCTCAGCCTTCAGTTCTTGGCTTAGAGCGATTCGGTATCCCTTGCGGGTGCGGTACACTCTGCCTCCCAGCCCTGCATTACCCAAGTCAGTTTGCAGTCGTTGAAGGGGCGATCGCGCTTGGGTATCCACATCAATGAACGGCACTCGGTAGGAGCTGACACAGAGCGCCTGATAGTTGTTGACGGCCAGCTCATCGCCGTCGAGGTGGTCAACAACCCATTCATCCTGAATCAGCTCATGCAGTCGCTCCACATCACCAGCAGCAAACGACCAAGGACATTCTTCGACTTTGGATAGGGCATGGGCGATTGATTCACGCTCACGCCTCATCAGTTTGGAAATTCTAGACATAGTGATTCTGTGCCCAGCATGGAGCTGAGCTATAGGGTTGATTCAAATGGTTAAAAGCTTGGTTAGATGCCCTGAAGGAATGCCGTAGGATCGATCGGCGCTGAGTCCATCCCTGCGGGTCTGATTTCGTAATGGAGATGGCTACCTGTACTGAACCCTCTTGATCCACATTCTCCAATCACGTCGCCTGCACTGACTGGTGCTCCATCAAGGGCGATTCGTTTTTCAGCATGTCCGTAGATATGAATGCTGCCGTCACTTGTCTCAACGTAGAAGGCGCGATCGCCCCATCCTTGCGGGTCATCTGAGTAATGCACCATCGTGCCGGGAACGGTAGCGACTAGCGGCTGTCCCACATTGCAAGCGACATCATAGCCACGATGCACCAGACCGTTATCGCGTTTGTCTCCGAAGAGGTGAGCATCACTGCCCATAGATGCATACTTAGATTCGTTGCTAGAGAAGGTGATTCCTTGAACTGGGAAGGCAGACCCACTCTGAGCACTGCCACCTGAACCCGATTTGAATGAGTCGAGAATCTGCCCAGCTTCCTCCATGCGCTCCGCATACCGACCGGGAAACGCAGACCGTTGAACCGCTTGTGCAGCCTTGCCAGGGTTAGAGGCGCGATCGCCAATATCCAACAATCCCTTATTCGTGCCATGCCCTTCAAAGAACGCTCTGGCCTGTACTCTGGGGTCTTCACTATCAGGCCATGACTGAGAGGGGCGCTGCTGAAAGGGGCCGATCGAGTCGTGGTCTTTCTCACGAACTGACTCACCCGTTTTGCACTGTGACTCCACTAGACAAGTGGCGATCGCAATCTGAATATCTTGCTCGCTGGCCCCTACGTCTTGACCCACTTCGACAATGGCTGCAATCACTTCTTGCTGATCTGCATCAAGGTTAGAGTCGTTGTTTTGCCAGGGTAAGGGAATATTCCATCCTGGTTCGTTGTCGATAATGGGTGGGCAGTTCACGAGAGGAGTCACGAGATCCAGTGGGATACGAACAGCACGGGGGATAGCTCCGCAGACTTCAGCAGCATAGTTATCAAACTGGTAGATGCCCGTGCTGATGACCGTTACCGTTGTGCAGAGTGAGCAATACAACCCCATCCAGATCGGATTGTTTGCCCACTCTAAAGAGTCGCGTTGGGATTTGCGGGCTCTACGTTCTGCGGCTCGTTCTCGCCTTGCGGCGGCGCGGTCTGCTCTCCGCTCTCTGGCGTGTTCCCTGGCTCGTTCCCTGGCCCATTGCTCGGTTGATTGTCGGGCGTATTGTCCGGCGACGTAAGCTGCTCTGTTGACGGTTCCTTTGTCCATGTCTCATAGGTTCCTGGGAATGCGCACCGGGTCATCGACATTAGCGTGACGAGCCCTAAAGCTAGGGCGATCGACTTATTGATAGCTGACAACATTTCTATTGCTCCGGGCTTGGGGTTCCAACAGGTCGGGATACCGCTTCACGGGTTGATTCGATAAAGTCAGTCACCACTCCATTCAGGTCGAGATGCCGTCGCGATAGTGTCTTTTCGAGAGTCGGTAGAACGATAACGACCATCACAATCCCGACGACTAGAGCTTCAAACCAATTGATTTTCATGGGGTCTATCTCCTAATTATTTTTGAACTGGTTCAGAGTTGAGTGAACCACCTCAAACCCTGATGTTTATTACTGGTTCAGGTGGTTCAGCCTAAGTGGTTCAGCTAGTCCAGTTCAGCCTTAACGCGGGCGTTATGGGCATTTCTGAAGGCTTGCCACTGGGGTAGAAACTTTCCGTCTTTGCTCTTGTGAGCGCTGCTGGTGACACCGCAGATTTCTAAGATTCGGTTGAGGCTCAATTCTTCAAACGGGAATTCAACCTCATCAATGAACTCGCGAATGTGGCAGTACGGATCGTCTTCAATGGCGATCGGCTCCGCTTCATCCGTCACGATGAGATTCGGTTCTTCCATCGTGGGAATCCAGCGAACCGACCATTGCTTATCGGTATAGAGAAGGCACGGGCGCGGCTCCTCAGATGCCAGTGGGACAGTCTTGTAAGCTGCCAGCTCAGACCGGGCATTCTCCAGCGCTTCAGAGCTTTGGAGGTTGTTGAAGTTGCTGTCATCGTTAGCGAACCGCTGGAGCATCAGCATGTTGCACTTAGGCGCAAAGTCAGTGATACCAGGCCACTGCAAAACACCACCTGTCAGGGTGTGCATGATATTGAGGCACAGCACCTTACGCTTAGCTCCCTTGCTGTGAATGTCCTGCAAGGTGTCGATGACGTACTGACGCTGCTTATTGCTGAGCGAGTTAAATGTGGATTTCAGCTCGTCAAACATCACAACCAAGCCCGGATCGCTACCATCACCTTTAGCGCTGTTCAGATATCGGCGGATGGTCTGGAATCCTTGCACGACTTGATCGGGAGTGCTGGCGATCGCTTCATTGGGCATCCCGAACCAATAGCCTTCAGGATGGCTTTGTAGTTCGAGGTCAAACACCAACACATCACAGCCTGGATGCTGTTCAACATAGCGGGCGAACAGGTGACGAGCTGCCATCGTTTTCCCTTCACGCTGCTCTCCAGCCATCAGCCAGATTCCATAGGGCATCAACCCCGCAGACCCTAAGCCGAACTGCATGGAGTTAAACCACTCGAATTCATCGGGCGATCGCTCCCCAATCAACTTCATCAGCAGGGTATAGCCAAATTTTGTGATAGGGCCGGACTCTTCACCGGGTTGATTTGCTTTGAGCGATTCTGCTGTGGCTTCTAGCATTGGCGTTGATGCTTCAAGGCACTCGCCCAAAACGTTTTGCACCTTATAGCCATACTTACGACGGTGAACATCAAGGGCGGCATAGGAGCCGAGCGATACGGGAATGCCCAGCACTGGAGACGGTAGTGTGATTCCCCACCAGATACCGATCGCCCCAATGGTGACAGCGACGGCATTCGCTAAGGAAGGATTACTCTTTTGTTTCGCGCCATTCATCGGGCATTCCCTCCAGAGTAGAAATATCGGTCATAGCCCAGTCGGGTGCATCTCCAGTGGCTTGATAATGTGCAGCCATGCGGCAAGCAATGTCTTTCAGCAACAGGTCTTCATGCCCAACAAATTCAGATGGTTTGATAGATGCACCGCCATCGAATTCGTCTTGCAACATCTGAGTCTGAGGGCGATTCATCCAGCACTGATTGTTCAGCTCGTCTGTGGGCAGTTTTGAAAGCTCCCAGGCATAGGCCAGGGTATGACGGCGTAATGCTGTCCAAGTTGTGTTTGCTGCATCACGAGCCTCTGAGGTCGGTTCAGCAACGGTGGGTTGTTCTGGTTCGGGTTCGGTTGCTTCTGGCTCTGTGGGTTCAGGCTCCGGTTCAACTGCGGTCTGTTGAGGTTCCTCATCGAGGTAAGGCTGAGCTTCGACTCCAGTGGAGTGATACCAGGCGCGGGCTAGGAAGATGGCGGCAATGATGCCAACGGCTGAACCCGTGAGTTTGAGTGCTTGTTTCTTATCGGGTGTCTTCATTGAGCAATTCTCCAATGAGTTCAATTTGCTCTACGGTCAATGATTCAGATGAATTGAGGCGATCGCGTAAGGCTTGCTGGAGTGCCCGTTGCCGCATCCTGTAGCCGAGTGCATCGGGAATCAGTAGTGATGCGGCTAAGGCTGCAAGTCCTCCAGCGAGGGCGGCATTTCTGCCGATAGACCAGGCGTAGGACTCGTAATTCTCCCAACGCCGTTCGTTGAACAAGCCACGGTCTTCTAAGAAGGCTCTCTGATTGGCAAGTGTTGCGGGAATGGTGAGGGTTGCAGCGGTGACGGTGGCGATCGCACACAAGATAATTTTGCTGGTGTGCTTTTGGAGCTTCACGAGTCCTCCGGTGGCTCGATGTCGATAGGAGAATCATCAGTCTCTAAACGCTCTAGCTCTTGCTGCCACTCAGCTAGTAAGTCGTCTAAGGCGCGTTGGATATCAGGGTCTAAATTCAGGTCTGCGTCTGACGGGTGCTTCATAATGGATGAATCCTTTTCTTACGTGGATAGGGATGAAGGGCGATCGCACTAACTTTGAGCGGTGAGGGCGATCGCACCTTTTACAGAGAAATCGGTTCGTTAAATGTGAAATCGTCTGGGGTCTGCTGTGCTGGCAGAAAATCGCTGGGAGAGGGATCGGGGTAGAGCTGCGGGTCTAGCTCCCAGGTTTCTAAAAGGTGGCGACTGTACCGAGATATCATCAGCGCGATCGCCTGAGATGGGCTCTTGACCTGACAGCGCTCTTGAATTTCCTCAACAACCTCTCTCAGGTGCGGCTCTAATAAGATTCGGCTGGCCCCTTGTGCTTGGTTTGCTCTGGGCATTACTCAACCTCACTCATGCCGACAATGCTGATGGTGCGAGGGTTTTCTGCAATCTTGAACCGTCCATTGCTGGAGGTTTGCAGCGGTTCGGCCAGTGGAGCGCTGCCACCAATGACCAGCACTTCACCCAAGCTAGGCAACCATTTTGCCCAACGGGTTTTGACTTCACCTTTGATTTCGTCTAACCATGTAGAACGGCATTGCTCAAAGTGATTGCTGAAATCAATCCCGGTTGTGCCGAGCTGGAAACTGCCGTCCTCAATGCCGTCCATAATCAGCGTCAGATCGGGGCTGTAGCCTGCGTCTTTGGTGAGTCGAGCGGCGATCGCACTGGCCAGCGCAAACGTACCAGGTAGCACCAGATCGGCTTCACGCATGATGGAGCCGTTCACAGAGTAGAGGCGCATGATGGACGTGCCCCCACCTAGATCCAACACTCCGTTGAGCTGACGCTTGGAAAGGAATACGCCACGCTTCACGGCATACATGTATGCAGCGCGGGTTTCGTCGATGGCTTCAACCCGTCGAACGGTAGCAACAACGCCCTCATCATTTCGGTAGAACTCATGGGTTCCCTCAATGCTGCGGAGTGCCTTCAAGGTTTTGGGGTCACGGGCATTAGGAACAGCCATCAGTAACCGCTCGATGCGGACGGCATTTTGACCGGGATTTGGCTGGAGTGCTGCCAATACAAGGTCTTTTGCACATTCAATCTTGTCGTTTTGGAAGATGGCGACACCGCCTAAGTCTTTTGCAGCCTGACCGATGACGAAGGTTTCACCGTCTCGCTCAATCACGACCGACTCAGGATCTGCCTCAACGTCTTCCCATGTCGGATCAATGGATTTGATAAAGCTGGGAATGCAGTGAACCCGACCATCAGAATCGACCCATTGAATGCTGCGGTTGCCTCCGTCGAAGGCTACTAGGGGGCGAATGATGCCCGTGTTCGCAGTTTGTACGTTTTTAGTCCCTTTTGTGGACGCTAATGCACTAGATACCATGCTGGAAATCTCCTATTTGAAGTGGCTTAAAGCTTTGTGCTGTAACGGATTTAGCGCTGTTTTATGGGGCAATCGCGCTAACCGGGCGATGTTCGTACCCTGTACTGGCTAAATCCGAATGTTGGATCTTTCGATGTTTTGAGTGTAGCATTAAAGTACTCAATTGCAAGTACTTTTTGAATGCTTTTCAACTACATACTGAATGCTATTACCGTTCGCATAGAGGATCTAGGTATCCTGGAGGTACGCAATTGAAGCTATCCAGGAACGACATGGCCAAAGGACGAAGAGTTCAAGTCACGCTATCCGCAGAGCTTGAGAGAAAACTGATTCTCTGGGCTTTTATCAGGGATGAAACCTTGCCAAAGTGGATTAAGACTGTGTTGCGTCTCAGAGCTGACGACAATTGGGGCAAGGTTCAACAATCTCTCAAAGACAAAGCCGAACGTCTCAATATGTCCATTGAGGAGCTGGAACACAAAGTTTTAGAGCGAGCTGGCTTTGACTTCGAGCGGGAACGTGAAGAACTCGAAGATGGGGTTAGCGACGATTAAAAACGATTCGCGCTTCGTTTTTGGCGGCGACAACCCGTATCAGCAGTCCGCTTCAGGCGAGCGGTGATAACATGATTTCGAGTAATACCCTCTAGGGTGTATGGCTGTATCACAATTTGGCAACCTCTAAGAGGTCGCCCATGTTTTTGATTTTTTTTTGATTTTCAGAATGGACAGCAAAAAAAGTGAACCGCTAATAATCCGCTCGTTCCGCATTCAGCCTCAATTATTGAAGCGAATCGAGGCAAAAGCAAAAGCGAACGGAATTACCGCTTCCGAATTTATTCGAGGAGCACTAGGGCAAGCATTAGCCCAATCTTCCTAATCAAAAAGCCCCACCAGCGGCGAAACTGGCAGGGCTTTTCAGTTCTTTAGCCTTATCTGCGCGGCGACCAACCAAAAGCAGATTCGGCTCTCAAAAAAACCATCTGGAGGCCAAGCGGCCAACAAAATGATTAGCACAATGATTTTATCGCATCCGCAGCAGGGCTGTCATCCCGTGTTGCGAAACCAAAAATTACACGTCTGTTGTCTAGATTATACCCCACAATCCCGACCTACTTACCGGGGAATGATGGCGATCGACTCCATCAAGGGGGGCGCGTCATGAGTGTTTTTAAACTTTTCAAAGGCTCCGAGCATTGCCCCATCTGCGAATCAAACGATGCCCGGTGCAAGAGCAAAGAGGATTTGATTCTCTGCATGGGGCTGATTGATTCGGCTTTAGTTCCCGGCTACCGCTTCAATGGGCGATCGAAGAATGGGCAGTGGGGAATGTGGGTTCCCAGTAATGAAGGCTGGAGCCAGCAGCAGCGACAACGCCATAGAGATGAACTGGCAGTTAAGCGCAAAGCGAGAGCTGAACAAGAGCGGCGTAAACGGGCTGAATCTCTCTCTGCCGTCGAGCGCGATCGCCACTATCGAGCCATCCTCCAGCAACTCACCCTGCATCCAGAAGACCGGGCTGATTTGGTGCGGCGCGGCCTGACTGTCGAACAAATCGAGCGGTCGGGCTTCAAATCTGTCGAGCAGTGGCAACGACTTGAGCGTGAATCAAATCATCGTCTCCCAGGGGTGCAGATCGACGGCCATGGCCTCAACACCCAAGCGGGGTATCTATGCCCGATCCGTAATGCTGACGGCCTGATCGTCGGGGCACAAGTACGACTCCGTGAACCCGGCAACGGCGGTAAGTATCGCTGGCTATCCGGTGCCACGAAGAAACGCCCCAATGGTGCCACACCCCACACCCAAAACGGTGAACTACCTTTATCGGCCTATCGGCCTGAGAATCCCAATGAGAGGGCGATCGCACTGGTTGAAGGCGTAGGTGCAAAGCCGTTCATCGCCTCCGAGCGGCTGAACCTTGCCACGATTGGCGCGGCGGGCGGTCAGTTTGCATCGTCCTCTAAAACGCTTAAGGCATCACTTGAAAAGCTTTCAGCCGAGCTGGGCACAAAGCGGATCGAGTTCTACCCTGATGCTGGGATGCTCGATGAGAAGCACGAAACGGTACGGCAGCAATATCAGGCAGCATGGCGGCTCATCAAGGAATGGGGCTATGAGCTGGCGATCGCCTGGTGGGGTCAGTTTGATAAAGCGGATGGCGATATTGATGAGCTGGAAGATTTAGGGGCGATCGGCTTCATCAGCCCTGCTGACTTCGATCGACTGGTGTGGATTCAGCAGTACAAATCAGCGTCTAAGGCGGCGTGGAGACGGACTAAGGCATTTACGCCAGATCGGGAGGTGTTTCAGCGCTATGTAAGCATTGAGCCCGGTGAGCTGACCTACGATATCCACGCTTTTCTCTCGACGATGGGCAGCGGCAAAACTGCCGAGATTGCCCGAATCCTCAGCGGCATCGATGCCGGGGCGATCGCCATCGGCTCAAGAAATTCGCTGCTACTCCAGAGCTGTGAACGATGGGGCGGCTTCTACCATCTGCATAATGATTCAGCGTTTGGCCTGACTGCCGATCCTCACTCCAGAATTGCGTGCTGCATCGATAGCCTGTTGCACTTCGAGAATCATCACTTCGACGGGAAAATATTGATTCTTGATGAGGTGGTGTCTGTCATTAAACACGCGCTGCTGAGTTCGACACTGAAAGATAAGCGGCAAAAGTGCCTTGCCAAATTGGAGCAAGCCATCAAGCGGGCTTCGGTGGTGCTGGCCTGGGACGGCA
>JBARXP010000482.1:0-5748 GCA_049647405.1 Elainellaceae cyanobacterium
GAGGTTCTGGTTCCTTGTAGAAATAAACAACAGAAGGAAACCAGAACTCAGTCCCTTAGCTACCCCGCAATTGTGTGCAATTCGAGGCAGCCACGGTTTACCATGAACCGTTAGCCCCCCGACTGGAATACGCAGTCGCGGTGGGTTAGCCATCTGTGGGTGTCGGAAGCACTCGCAGATGGTGCCAAGTTCTTGAGTTCTGAGATGAGCTATCGACGCGACAGCTTAATGAAAGAGCATACTCATACTGACGGCCTGAGTCAACCGTAGAGGAAAAGAGAAGTCAGGAGTCGGGAGGCAGGAGAGAAGAATAGGAAAGGGACGGGCTATACTTGACCGACTCATACCCATCATCAACCTTCTTCTCGCTCCAGCAGATAAGCGATTATCATGAAACAATCCCCCTATTTACCCATCTAGGAATCTTAGGCTGAAATATTTACACCTATTTACTTATACAGAGATCTTATGCAGAAGCTTTCTCTCTAATTAATAGTTGTGCATACTTTAGAAGTAGTCCAAAGTCCCTCATGATAAGAGGTGAGATACAATAGAGAAGAAGCTCCTTAAAGTAAGCAATTCCTTAAAGTAAGCAATATTGTTGCCACATCTAACAGTCAAACAGATAGACGAATTGTATGAATCAAGAGCAAGAGATAATCTGGATTGATCCCGAAGACGATCTTCTGGACTCATCTGATGATGTTAGTTTTACCGAGTATGACATTTCCGCTTCCCCAAATGATTTCAACATAAAAACCTTATTTGATTTCATCAGCTCAGGAGTAGTGAAGATACCAGGATTTCAGCGAAACTATGTATGGGATATCAAACGAGCCTCAAGATTAATAGAGTCTATTTTAATTGGAATACCTATTCCACAAATTTTCCTGTACGAGGAAGCGAGAAATCGTTTTATAGTAATAGATGGTCAGCAGAGATATATGACTATTTATTACTTTATGAAGAAACGTTTTCCAAAGAAGGAAAAGCGTCAGGAATTGAGAATTATTTTTGATCAGAATAAGGGTGTACCTGAGGCTGTGCTGAATGACAATGAATACTTCACAGATTTTAATTTAAGCCTCGCCATGCCTCAACCTAACCAGAAAAACAAGTTTAATAAGCTAAACTACTTTACGCTTGATGAGGATGATCGAATCTCTTTTGAGCTGAGAACTATCCGGAATATTATTATTAAGCAAAACTCACCCGAAGATGATCATTCTGTTGTCTTCGAAGTGTTTAATCGTCTAAATTCAGGTGGTGTAAATTTAAAACCGCAAGAAATTAGGACAAGTTTATTTCACTCAGACTTCTATGATATGCTTTATCGAATTAATCTTGATAAAACCTGGAGATCACTTACTCCATCGGAAAGTCCTGACCTCAATATGAAAGATATTGAAATTCTTCTTCGTGGCTTTGCAATGTTGATTGACGGTGAAAATTATAAACCATCGATGACAAAGTTCTTAAATAAGTTCTCATATTTGGCAAAATCATTTCCAGATGAAAACATACAATACCTAGAGAAACTTTTTGCCTCCTTTCTAGCGAAAGTATCCAATGTCGATTCAAGGCTGTTTCATAGTAAGACAGGCCGATTCAATATTTCTGTTTATGAAGCAATTTTTGTGGCAACTTGTCGAGATGCATTCACACGTAAAACTTTGAGCCTTCCAGATATCAATATTGATCAAGTTGAGGAATTGAAGAGTGATCCTGGTTTTATAGATGCTACGCAAGCCAAGACTGCCAGTGCCAAGAATGTATCTTACCGGATATATAAAGCTTTAGAATTGCTAAACTAGCATGACTCCTGTAGATATTTTATACACTGAATATTTATCGATAGTTGGCTATTTAAATGAGAACTCGCAGCCATCTCTATCTAGTGATGTTAATAAATATTTCAAAAAGGTTATTATTCTTTCTGCTGCCAGCTACTTTGAGCACAGAATTCAAGAAATATTAGTTGAGTTCATCGTGAAGAAGACTAACAATCATATTCCTGCGCTTAACTTTTTTAAGAAGAAGGCAATTGGAATGCAATATCATACGTACTTCTCCTGGGGCGAGAAGAATAATCCTGATAAGCCTGGGAAAAACGCAAATACCTTCTTCTCATTATTTGGTGACGACTTTAAAAAACAGGTAGAAGAAAGACTAAGACAATCCCAAGATCTTACGATAGCAATGAAGGCGTTTCTAGAAGTCGGTCATCTTAGAAATATTCTCATTCACAGTAATTTTGCAGCATATGATTTTGACAATAAAACGACAGAAGATGTTGTAGATTTATACAAGAGTGGACTACCTTTTGTTACGTTCATTGAGGAACTGTTGCTTGGTTAGAGATGCATAACAAGCCTATTGAAGCGGACTGAAGGAGGACCTCGTTTTAGTTGCAAAGGATACTGCAACCGCTTAATGGGATCGTTGTTCCCTACTGCAATTCCTATCACCCCACCGATAGATTTCTGGGAACGCACCATCCTCATAAATTCCTTGAAGCAAGCGATCGCACCCTCATAACGCCTCTGCACACTGGTTATAATGCGAAGGAAATTTGTGGCGGGTGATAGGCAACGTCAGTGCGTTCAAAGGAAAGCTCAACAATCCACATGACACTAGCGTACAAAACCTCCGCTATGTAACCTCCTTGAAACAGCTATTGATGAGCCAAAATCAAAAGTGCAAAATGAAGATGGAGGCAAACTCTAATGGCTGAGAATACCGTGAAAGTAGATATTTCATTTCAATCACTCTTAGAAGCAATTCCATCACTAGGGGCTGCTGAAAAGCATCGGCTCTGGGAACTTCTAGAAGCCGAATTATTTCCTGATGATGAAGATTCTTCAGACGATGTTGCTGAAATTCGAGCTGCCCGTGCCGACTACTCAGCAGGGGACTACATGACCTTCGATGAATACCAGGTACATCGGGCCGAGCGATCGGCATGACCTACGCCATCATCACACCCAAAGCTGTGCAAAAACAGTTAGATGCTTGGCCTGATGACGTTTACAATCGCATTGCGGCTAAGATTCAACTCCTCGCCGAAGACCCACGCCCTCATGGAATGGTCAAGATAAAAGACTCTAACAATGAGTACCGTATTCGTATCGGTGATTATCGTGTTCGCTACGAAATCAACGATAAAAAGTTGGTTATTCTCCTCCTGCAATGCAAACATCAAAAAGACGTTTACAGGAAGTAACAGTTCTTGTCTCCGGTCATAAAATTCCGCAGTGGACGGTAACCCACAACTCTCTCGTAGTGGACAATCACACATCCTTAGTGCTGAGTTCAAGGTTAATCGTGGCTCTTGCTCGCGGTCGTTAGCTACGCCCATCATCAACCCCCTTCTCGATCCAGCAAATAGGAAATCATAGTGAAACTTGCTACCTATTTACCCAAATCGGGATCTCTAGGTGGACGTAATTCCATCTATCTACCCTGTAGAGGATCTTAGGCTGAAATATTTCCATCTCAGATCCCACATCAGGATTTTAGGTGGAAACTTTTCTTCTAATTAAAGCCCTCGGCTGGGTCAGTGCATGAGGGTTATCTGTTTGTGTACAAACATCAAAGTAGAGATCGAAAATAATATGCCTCTTGACCTTTCAGACACTTTGGTTATCGGAATATCCGCCACCGCATTATTCGATCTGAATGAGGCAGATAAAATTTTTCGAGATGCCTATACCTCAAATCCAGATAGCGCTATCGAAAAATATCGCCAGCATATGATGGAAAAGGAAGAACTTCCTCTAGAGCCAGGTACTGGCTACCCTTTAGTGAAAGCGTTATTGAACCTTAATAGATACCAAGTTGATAACGATCCACCACTAGTTGAAGTAGTAGTAATGTCTAGAAATAGCCCAGAAACTGGAATTCGTGTTCTAAATGCAATAAGGAGTCAGCAACTTAGTATATCTCGCTCTGCATTTACCGCTGGTGAATCAGTGGTTGATTACCTGGATGCATTCGACGTTGACCTCTTCCTAACAACAGATACTGACGATGCACAGAAAGTGATTGATAGTCGTGCATGTGCTGCTGCTGTAGTTACTGCGCCCCCAATAGATGTATCAAAATTAGATACAGATCAAGTAAGAATTGCTTTTGATGGTGACGCAGTACTATTTGATGACAGCAGTGAGATTGTATTCAAAACTAAAGGACTTCCAGCTTTCCATGAGGAAGAAGATCAAAAGCAGGATATACCTTTAGAGGAAGGCCCGTATGCAACACTACTGAAGAAGCTTTCTCGGTTGCAGGATAGATTGCCGATTCGTGTCGAATATTCCCCTGTTCGTATTGCTCTTGTTACAGCGCGAAACAGCCCTGCGGAAATGCGAGTTATAAAAACCCTTCGCCATTGGGGAGTATATGTAGATGAAGCATTTTTTCTGGGTGGAGTTGGAAAAGATAAAGTTCTGAAAGCATTTAAGCCCCATATCTTTTTTGACGATCAGACAGTTCACCTTGAACCTGCTTCTAAAATTGTGCCATCAGGAAGAGTCCCTTATCGTAGCGAATCTTCTTTAAACACAACTATCGACAAACCTAATCCTGAAGATGAAGAGGGCTAACAACTCTGTTGGAGCTGACTGCCAGGAGATCTCAGTTATGTTGCAACAGCTATTCGCAGCCGCTCAACAGGAACATAAGATTCCTGAGTCCTTGATTGAGTTGTAGTCGAAAGACTGCCTGCCAATACTTCAAGGCAAAGCAATCAGAGGCTGGATGTGTCATATATTCCACATACTTGATTTGGTAGACTTAAGGCATTGAATGGGCTAAGTTGACCTATGACTATTGCAGTCGATCCAGCAATTCAACAGAAGCCACTTAGCGTTGACGAGTTCCTCGCGCATTTTGGTGGCGACAACCGCTACGAACTGATCGACGGAGAGGTGTTCGATTTGGAACCGACAGGCTTGCATGAAGAAGTTGCAGCCTTCATCACCACCAAGATCTGTGTTCAGATCGACGGAATAGGGTTACCTTGGTTTGTCCTTCAGCGGGGACTGTTGCGCCCTTCTAACACTGGCATGACGGCATTTCGGCCTGATATCGCAGTGGTTAATCAAGGTGAGCTGACCAAAGAGCCACTTTGGGATGACCAGTCAATTTTGACTCTAGGCACTTCGATTAAATTTGTGGTGGAAGTGGTGAGTAGCAACTGGCAAAATGATTATGCCCGTAAACTTGAAGACTATGCAGCGTTAGGCATCCCTGAATATTGGATTGCAGACTACGCAGGATTAGGGGGGACTCGACACATTGGGAAGCCCAAACAACCCACTCTCTCTATTTGCACGCTAGCAGACGGAGAGTATGAAATTCAGCAGTTTCGAGGCAATCAAACGATTGTTTCGTCAACTTTCTCAGGGTTGAAACTAACAGCAGAACAAGTCTTGAGGGCTGGTAAATAGCGATCGCCACACAAACAACCCTATTGGAGCGGATTGAAAAGGTGACAGTCTATCTTGTGCGATCGCCCCTAGCTCAGCAATGGCGATCGCCCCATCGATCTGTGTGACGTTCGCTATGCTGGAATAGCAAAGCTATAAATATTTTCTCAAAAGATATTTTCAGAGATATTCGTTCAGAGATACACGACACGGAGCATTCTATGAGTTCTTCTTCTGCCGAATCTTCCAGTACAACCCCCAAAAAAGAAGCATCCGGTTCCTGGGATTTGTGTCGCTTTGCCAAAACCCTTGCTTACTTTGG
>JBARXP010000483.1:0-4390 GCA_049647405.1 Elainellaceae cyanobacterium
GAGCGATCTCAAACTGTCTCAGCATGAAGCCAATCAGTCCGAAAGCGCCGTGTAGAGCAGTGAAGCTCCACAGGCCACCAATTTGGAACCAGCGAACGAGATCCCAATTGGCTTCAGGGCCCCACAAAAACAGCAGGGAGTGCCCCATGCTGTCAGCAGGACTCGATACGGCCACGGTCAAAAAGTTGCAGCCTTCCAGGTAAGACGAGGCTAGCCCGTGGGTATACCAGGAAGTAACGAAGGTGGTGCCAGTCAGCCATCCCCCAACGGCCATGTAGGCGCAGGGAAACAGCAGCAGACCAGACCAACCCACAAAGACGAATCTGTCGCGCTTGAGCCAGTCGTCGAGGACGTCAAACCATCCTCGCGAGGCTTGCGCACGTCCCATTGCTACGGTCATGTCATAACCTCTTAATATCGCGTTCAAGCAAAGAGTGCGTTGTTTACTTATTGCTTTGAGTTCTGGAGAGTGCCCCCAATCAGGAAGCACATTCCAATCTCGAAACAGATTCACTGAAAACCCAGAAGCTGTCGCATTGCGAAGGAATCACTACTACTCTGCTTCATGTGATGCAGCCCCGTGTTCCCAGCAAGGCTTCATCGATTAAGAGCCTTCAATGTTTCTATATGATAGAGAGATACTTAAAATTTTACAATCTGATACGTAGTTCTCATCTCCAAAAAAGAGATGATTTTGGGAACGAACTCTCAGATCGCGAAATTGTAATATTTTGCAACAAAGCCTGGATTGATAGCGTTGTTTGTGGGGGTTTCTTGAGGTCTTCTGTGGGGCCTTATTGGGCTGCTAGCAGGGAATTGTGGATGGGCGATCGCTCCTCAATCTGCTCTTTGGCAGTGGTTTTGCACGTAAAGCCATTCTGGCAGATTTGCTGACCTCTCTCTTGTCGAATTGTCTTCCAAAAAAAATACGGATGAGACGAGAACAGTCGAGGAGGCCCACTGCAAGATAGATTAAAGATGAATCAATGAATGCTGAGCGAAGAAGAATGCTGAGCTCGAAAAATTCTTGAATCAGCATTGACGTTATTGATGAGAATGAATTCGCAACATGACTACAACCTCTTCATCCACTTCATCCGCAACGCCTGAGAACGCAAACGGGAGCGATCGCCTTTTGAAACAAAAGGTACTAGGGGCTCGTCGTCTAAGTAATTACTGGTGGGCTACCGTTGTACTCGTGGGCGGAATTGGATTTTTCTTATCGAGTTTGTCGAGCTACTTCAAAACCAACTTCATCCCATTTTCTGATTCTATAGATTTGGTGTTTGTGCCCCAGGGCTTGGCGATGGGGTTTTATGGAATCGCGGCGCTGCTGCTATCGACCTACCTATGGGTGATGATTGCCTTGAACGTGGGTGGCGGGTATAACGAATTTAATCGGGATGAGGGCATCGTCCGAATTTTTCGGTGGGGCTTTCCTGGTAAAAATCGTCAAGTTGACATTACCTACCCCCTAGAAGATGTGCAGTCTGTGCGGGTTTACATTAAAGAGGGTTTGAGCCCAAAGCGGGCAATTTATCTTCGGATCAAAGGCAACATCGAGCTTCCTCTAACCCGTGTTGGACGACCGCTCCCACTTTCTGATTTAGAAAATCAGGGCGCAGCGCTGGCTCGTTTTATGAGAGTGCCTCTTGAAGGGCTGTAGCCCCCCGTAAAGAAGAGAAATAACTTGTTTTGCAAGATTGTTTTGCAAGAGATTTCTCCCAGAGATTCAGAACCCCTGAGGATAGTTGTTGAGGATCAGTTTTTATGAGAGTTTACCGTTGGCTTGCCACATTTTTACTGGTGAGTTCTGTTGCTTTGGCAGGCTGCTCTGCGGGAGAGGATGCATCGGTTAGCTCCGCCCCTGAGGCTACGGCGTCAGATACAAGCGTTGAAGAGGCCGTTGAAGAGGCCGTTGAAGAGGTTGGAGCAGATCTGCCTCGGCTAGACGGAGAAGCCGTGGTTGAAATGAAAGTGAATGGCGAGACGATCGCCATCACCGTAGATGGAACTCGCGCACCCATCACGGCTGGAAACTTTGTCGATTTGGTGCAGAAAGGTGTGTACGATGGCGTTGCTTTTCACCGAGTTGTCAAAGAGCCTGAACCGTTTGTTGTTCAAGGTGGTGATCCTCAAAGCCAAGATCAGGCTGTGCCGATGGCTCAGCTCGGAACAGGAGGGTACATCAATCCTGAAACAGCGTCTCAACGCTACATACCCCTAGAGATTCAACCTGCGGGAGAAGATGCTCCCATCTACGGGCAACCGTTTTCGAGCTTGAGCAACAGTCCAACTCCAGAGCTGACTCATACCCGAGGTGCCGTGGCGATGGCACGATCGCAATTTCCTGACTCGGCGTCGTCACAGTTTTATTTTGCACTGGCTGATCTGTCATTTCTCGACGGTGATTACGCCGTGTTTGGCTACGTCGATGAGGGCGATATGGACGTGGTCGATGGGATTCAGCAGGGCGATCGCATCGAGTCAGCTCAAGTCATCTCAGGGTTGGAAAATCTTCAGACTCCGGCAGAGTAAGCCAGTCTTAATGATCAGCTCTAATGATCAGCCCTAATCATCAGTCTTAATCATCTAAAGAGCAGATTCGCATATCAGATGCGGGGCGCTAGAGTGGCAGTAGAGGGATGTTGATCCTTCTGCTGCTTTTTTTCTTATTAGGGCCTGCTATGACCATAACTGAACAGATGCTGTCTCCCTTGCCAGGTGATGTTCTCACGGGGCTGCGTCGAGCCGATCAGATGTGGTCAGCCTATAAGAAAGGCGAGATTGAAGTGCCTCGGGCCGTCCATTCGACAGAGGATAGTTTGGCAACATCTCTAGAACAGGTGGATTGGGATGTGGCGATCGCAGGTGGAACCCTAGGTATTTTGCTGGGGGCGTCGCTGGCTCAGAAGGGGTGGCGCGTGGTCGTGCTCGAACGAGGCTCCTTGAGAGGGCGCGACCAAGAGTGGAATATTTCTCGGCGAGAGCTTCAGGTTTTCGTTGACCTTCATCTGCTGACTGCGGACGAGCTGGAGGAGGCGATCGCCACGACCTATAATCCAGCCCGTCTTAGCTTTCATAAGGGAGCAGAGTTTTGGGTTGAAGATGTCTTGAATGTAGGCGTCGATCCGGTGTATTTGCTGGATACGCTGAAGCAAAAATTTCTTAACGCTGGAGGCTGCCTGCTCGAAAATACCGCATTTCGATCCGCAACGATTCATGCCAACGGCGTTGCCATTCAGACTGGAAATAAAGAAGAACCGCTGATCACGACCCGGTTGCTTGTGGATGCAATGGGTCACTTTTCTCCGATTGCTCGGCAGGCTCGTAAGGGTCAAAAACCTGAGGCTGTGTGTCTAGTGGTGGGAACCTGTGCTGAGGGCTACGCTGCAGATGTTGAGGGCGATCGCCCTTCTGCTGATTTATCGACTGATGTATCGACGGGCGATCTCTTCGCCTCGATCACCCCGATTCAAAACCACTGCCAATATTTCTGGGAGGCTTTTCCGGCCCGTGATGGTCGCACCACGTATTTGTTCACCTACCTAGACGCGCACCCCGAGCGCCCCTCGTTAGAAGATTTATTTGAAGACTACTGGCGACTGCTGCCCGACTATCAAGGCATTTCGCTAGAACAGCTCACCCTCAAGCGGGCGCTCTTTGGCTTTTTTCCCTGCTATCGCCAAGGCCCGCTCCAACTCCCCTGGAATCGGATGCTGGCTGTGGGAGACAGCAGTGGCAGTCAATCTCCTCTGAGCTTTGGCGGTTTTGGGGCGATGATTCGCCATTTAGAACGACTGACCCGTGGTGTCCACGAAGCGCTAGAAATCGATGTGCTCAAACAAGACGATCTAGCGAAGCTGCAGCCCTACCAGCCTAATTTGTCGATCACCTGGCTGTTCCAGCGTTCTATGAGCGTGGGCCTGCATCAAAACCCTGACCCTCAGCAAATTAACGCATTGCTCTCAGGCGTCTTCGAGGCCATGAATCACCTGGGCGACTCCACATTAAAACCGTTTTTGCAAGATGTGATACAGTTTAGAGCCCTGACTCAAACGCTGCTGCAAACGACCCTAACGTTTCCGCTTTTGGGGTTAAAAATTGTGCCCTACGTTGGTTTGATGGCGATGCTAGAGTGGGTCGTTCACTATGTCAATTTAGGTCTTTATTCTGGTCAGGCTCGCCTCGGCACAGCAACTTACCCTATGCTGAAGCCATTCATTCAAGACTTGCCACCCAAATTTCGGTACACCTTTTCTCGTTGGCTCGATGCCTGGATCTATGGTTCGGGGGGTGATTACCACGGTTAATTGGCTTATCTGCTCTGTGACTCTTTCACGTAATCAACTCTGATGGAAAAAGCGCTGTATCTCCTCGCCGAACTGAG
>JBARXP010000484.1:0-13088 GCA_049647405.1 Elainellaceae cyanobacterium
TGGATTTCATGATTTGGATTAAAGTTTGGGGCAAAAATTAATCCAACGTCATCTTACTGATTTCCGCAGAAAACTCCAATAGAGTTGTTGTGAATCAAACCCAAAAATCCTCGAAATACCGTCCAGACAAGACTTTTAAGGGTCTTGACTAAAAATCCTCGCAAGTCATTACTAAAGGGACTTTTAGCGATTTTTGGTGGTGCTTCATAACCAGTCCAATAGACTGAGCTTCAACGGAAATATCATGTTAAAGATCTCAATTCATCGACTGCATTCGTTTCCCACGACCTGCCTACCACGGACTGCCAATCATTGTGAAGGCCGACCAGTAGTAAGGATGGGTCAGTTCTTCGGGTGAGACGTTAGAGAAGATCTCGGCCAGGTCAACACCCGATGTTGCCGCATCACTCTGCACCGAATCAATCCAGCGATTTTCGCCATTGAGCAGGTCGAGCTGGGCCTGACGCAGCGCTTCCGCTTTGATCGGAGCATCTTGCATCTCTTGATAAAACTGCGTCATGATGGCTAGAGTGCCCGTGTCGCTGACGTACCAGAGGCTCGCCAAAGCTGATTTTACGCCTGCTTGCACAGCCAATCCGGCAAAGCCGAGTTCTGCTTCTTCGTCTCCTAGGGCAGTTCGGCAGGCGCTCAATACCATTAGCTCCACAGGCGGATCGTTAAGGCTAAGATCCCGAAGCTGGGTGAGGCTGAGGCGCTGTTGCCCAAACTGAATGTATGAATTAGCGGGGTCTCCGGGTTGAAACTCGCCGTGGGTTGCGAGGTGAATGATGCCGTAGGGGCGATCGCGCCGCTGGCCCACTAAATTGGGGACACTAAACCCGTCATCAACAAATGCAACCCCTTGCCACACATCTTCCGTAATCGCGGCTAGCTCTACAGGCACGGCGGGTAACGGCGGCAAATCTGAAAATTCAGCAGCACCCATGGCCAATACATCCATGGCTCGAATGTCAGCATAACGGGTATCTGTCAGGCTCAACGTGGGCATGAGGCCAACGCTGTAGTTCTGAATGATGAACTCTTCGCCATCGTGCAGCGCAGCTACGGGGAGCGATCGCAGTCCTCTGTCCATCACGAAGGCAATATTGTTGACTTCCTGCAATTCCAGCTCTTCTTCAAGGGGAGCAACGAGCCAGTTATACAGCCGCTGCGACGAGGGTAAGTAGCGATTTGAGCGAATTGGGCTGGTGATCTGAGTCCGTAGGCGATCGGCCTCCCCCTGCACCTGGGCGCGGGTTGCCGTGCTGAGGCGACGACGAACGACGCGATCGCTCGTCACCATAATCAATTCCAGCTCATCGGTCGATTCTGGCTCTCGTGCGAGAAATGCCTGGGCAACCAGAGTATCGATCTGCTCAAGATTGGTTGTGCCATCACCCAATAGTGGAATCCAAACATCGGCGACAGGAGCCGCCTCATCTGGAGGCACACTGGCAATCAGATACTCTGGTGCCGCACCCAGGTCTCCAGGAATGACGGATACCTGCTGCAATGGCTGGGTTTGAGACGAAGACGTGTCTGGCGCAATCGGCTCAATGCCCTCAAGCGAGACAGGCGAAGGCACAAAGAAGGCATAGAGAATCGCAGGCTTGATGCCCGTATCTCGCTCAATCGCCCGCAGCCCGTCTTGAGCCTCATCGATCGTGATCGGCACAGGCGGATCGGGCAGTCCCCAATATTCTGTAAATTCGTCGGTTGTTGCCGTCTCTAGCGCCTCGTAGCTGTAGGTTGTCGGAACCAGCGTCACCAGAGGAGTATCGATGTTGATGTCAATGCCAGAGTCTTCTGGCGGATTGTTAATGTCTGTATCTATCTCTGGGGTCGGCTCCACCTGGGGCAGTTCGGGCGGCGGCTCGACCGGGCTACCTGCGGTGATGATGCTGATGTTGCCGAGAATGTAGGTAAACGGGAACGACTCAAACGGCTCAATGCTAAACTCGCCGCTAGTAATCGCGCCTGCTGTGCCGTTGACGCTGCCGTCGCCGACATCAAAGGGCGTTTCTCCATTGCCGCCATGACGAATGGTGATGTCGCCGCCCCCCGCGCCGCCGATGGTTGAGATGCTGGCCTCTTGTCTGTTGCGGTCTAAGAACACCTCCCGCGCCCGGAAAAAGCTGCCTGTTGTAATATCCACGGTGCCGCCAACGCCCTCAGCCCCGCCCTGAGCGTTGATAAACGCCACCTCAATATCGCCCGGAGGGTCGAGCAAGACATTGCCGCCATCGCCAAGGCTGCCGCTAGAGTTGATTTCCCCTGCGGTAATGGCAACTCCCGATCGCACGATGACGTCGCCTCCAACCTCGCCTGAGCTATCCAAATCGCCAACGGTAATCGGGCCTTCGGGAGACAGCAGACGGATCGTGCCGCCTGCCCCAGAGCTATTGCTGCTGTCGAGAATGACGTTATCGACCTCAATGAAGGACTGTCCTCTCATTCGCAAATTGCCGCCCAAGGTCGCGATGCGCACAGGCACGTCGCCCAATCCATTGATGTTCAGCCCTCTGAGAGAGCTGATCGAAAATCGACGACCGCTGGTAGATAGGGTGGGATCAGTGAGAGAACTGCCGTCGCTCAGAGTCAGGGGTGTCAGGTTGAGGGTGACGCCCGTTTCTCCCCGGAGGGAAATGCGACCGCCTGTGCGATCGCCCACTCCATCATTTAGCACATCGGCGTTAATCGTGAGAGAACCGTTGCGGCTGTTGACTCTTACCCCGCCTCCGACTGAGCCTGCATTGGCACTGGAGTCAAAGTTTTCCAAATTAATATCGCCATTATTAGCGGTAATCCTTATTCTGCCGCCATTTCCAGAGGTGCCACTATCGGAGTCGGTAGACGAATCTAGCGTGCTTGTCACATCAATGTTGCGTTCAGCCGCCAGTCGAATCGTGCCGCCGCTGCCCGCCACTCCTTCAGCTCGACTTGACGAATTGGCTCCGGCCTCAAGCTGAAGGTTGCGTCCAGCTCGTAGCTCAATGCGTCCGCCATTGCCAGAATCCCCTGTGTCCGCTACGGTTGCGGAGGAGATGGAGGTAGAGGAGCTGAGATTATTGCCTGCCTCGGCCTGAATAAAGCCGCCATTGCCCGAATTATTGCCGCCGAAAGATTCCGCTTCCACTGCCGCTTGAATCTGAAGATTGTTGCCAGCACTTAGCTCGATTGGCCCCGCATTGCCCGCACTGCCCGTTGCTGCACCCGTAGATGTGGAGAGGCGATATGGGCTACGCCCAGGCAAGCCAACGCCCACCACCAGATTATTTTCAGCTTCTGCTCGTAGAGAACCGCCATTGCCTGAGTTGCCGCTGTCGGCCTGAGATTCGGCTGCCACCGCCGCCTGAATCTGAATATTCTCCTCTCCGATCAGCTCAATGCGTCCGCCATTGCCGGAATTGCCCGTCTCGGAGCGAGAGGAAGCAGAAATTCCCTGATTCACAATCACATCCGTTCCTGCCGTGGCTCGAATGTCTCCACCCGTGCTCGCGTTGCCGTTCACGGTTGCAGAGTCCGCTTCCAGAGGCGCATCAATCTGAACCGCGCCTGTGGCATTTAGCTCGATCTGTCCGCCAGAGCTTGCGTTGCCTGTTTCAGTGCTAGAAGAAACTGAGAGGGGAGCTGCGACAACCAAATCGCCCGCGCCCGAATTTGCCCTAATGGTGCCGCCACTGGCCGCCGTTCCATCCACGGCAGACGATTCGGCTGATACGGCTGCATTGATCTGAGTTGTATTAGCCGCGTTGAGTTCGACTAAGCCACCGTCGCCCGCGTTCCCGTTTGTCGAACTAGACGACGCTGAAACGATGCCATCTACGATAATGTCGTTGCCTGCCTCAACGTTAATTTCGCCCCCCGCACCCGCATTCAGCAGCGACAGCTCATCCGCGACAGAATTGGCCTCAAGCACCCCCTCAATGCGAACATCTCGACCTGCCGTGATATTGACCGTGCCGCCATCGACTGGATCAGCCAGGGAGCCATCACTCGCGGCACTCGCGGTCACGTCACCTGTAGTGACATCGAGGCCAGCATCGAGGGTAATCTCACCGCCGCCAGCCACGGCATCTGTGCTGAGCGCGCCGTTGGTTGTATCGATTGAACCGCTGAGGCTCGTCGCGGAGATTTCGCCACCTTCAGCGGAAATATCGCCTGTGGTGATGTTCTGATTAGCGAGCAGGGTGAGTGAAGCTTCATCAGTGGCGACGATGGTGCCCCCGGTAGTGTCGATAGAACCAGCTCCGGTGGGCGATCGCAGCAAGGTAGGGTCTTGAAACACAATGTTGCCATCGGCATCATCGACCGTGATTTGGCCGCTGCCATTCGCTCGACCGATGATGACCTGCTCAAAGCCATTGGCGATCGCCCCTAAATCGTCGGTGTTGAGAGTAAGGCGATCGTCGTCAGGCACATCGTCCCCATCAACAACTCCTCCAACTTGAATATCAGCATCTGGAGTCAAGGGCTGAAGCACAAGGGTTCCACCCCCTTCAATGACAGAATCATCAATCAAGTCAATCTCATCCGCAGTGAGAGCGATCCGACGACTGTCTGCCCCTTCATTAATTTGGCTTCCCGCAACTAAAATTCCTGGAGACCCTACTGCCTCGCCCCGAACTTCTATTTCACCGTTGTCACCTGCATCAAGGAAGCTTCCTGCAACTAAGACCCCATAATTCTCAGGTGCATCGGTTTGTGCCGTTCCAGAGATGCGAAGAGTGCCATTGGCAACTGAAATCTCACTGCTAAACCCTTCTCCCTCGAAGACCTGACCCGTAATCTGAACTCCGTGATTTCCAAATTCGCCAAAGAGATTCACATTCGAGTTACCGATGATCTCAATGTCGCCATTCCCGATGTTTGAAATCTCGCTGTCAACAACAAGAACGCCAACACCCTCATTGACCGGAATTGGATCTCCGTCAAAGTCTACGGTAGTTCCTTGTTGTTGAGTTCCCTCAATTTGAAGTGTGCCCCCCTCGCTATAAATCTCTGAGTCTTCTACTCTCACTCCAGCCGTGGGATTTGAATAATATCCATAACCCTCGCCGTAGTAATACGCTGCGCCAGCAACCGTACCTGTGATGGATATGTCGCTTCCTTCAACAATGCTGCCTTCTATCAGTACGCCATTGGTTGAGGGTAAGAAGCCGTCAGAAACATCGTTAGCGATGCCCGTTAGAGATATATTGCCGTTTTGGGCAGAAAGCGTGGAATTATCCACAATCACTTGCCCGTCTTGAACCCCTCCGAACGTTCCGACCTCTACGACGATATCGCCATTGATTGTGGTGATGGTGACATCATCTGTCCTAAACGCTGCAAGACCAAAACCTCTTGTCTCTGGGTCTGCGCCCTGATCATTAATGCGAGCCAGGAAGCTGCCGCCGTTGAGGGTGATGTTGTCGTTAATCGTGATGTTGCGTCCGGCTTGGAGCGTCAGGGTATCGACGGAGTTAGAGTTGATGGCGGCGTTGACAAAGATGTCTTGATTAGCCTGAAGAATGACATTACCTACCGATGCGTTAATGGCTCCTGCTTCGACAAACGCTTCTTCAGGAGCATCGCCAAATAGCAAATTGGGAACGGCATTGCCTTCGGCAGCAACGATGGTAATGGTGGTTGGGTCAAGTAAAATCGTGCCTTCTTCGCCGTTGGGGGCGGCGGCTCTAGCTAAACCCGTAAAGGTTAAGTTTTCGCGCCCGGAGACTTCAATCAGTCCGCCATTGCCGCCATTGCTGCCTGCGCTGGCCGTTGCCCTGCCCGCAAACTGAGTCGTGCCGTCTGACCAGATGATGACTTCTCCCCCTTCAGCGATCGCCCCCAACCCATTCGCTCTGAGGCGAGACGATTCATCGACAACGGTAAACTCGCTATTAGGAATCGTGCCTTCACCGAGAGTCCCATTGCCCTGGAAGTTGCCGCCGACTCGAATCAGGCCGCCACTGTCGGCACTGGAAGCATTGAGCCGTCCGTTTAGTACCGCGACGCGATCGCCCACCACGGCAATTTGCGGCAGCGAATTAGACGACTCTTCTGAACGAACCGTGATTCGGCCTGAGGCGATCGCCGTTCCTGCTTCGGTCGGAATCGAGACGCCTGAGCCGCTGAGGCTGACGGTGCCGTTGTCGTTGACCGTAATGCCCGTGGCGTTTTCGGCATTGCTGCCCGTGAGCATGTCAGGCAGGCTCAGCGGCGTGAAGGGTAGCGCTGCACCTGCCGCACTCGGATTATTCGCAAGGGATTCTACCTCTAGATTCAGCACCATGCCCTCGTGGCTGATGCGCACCAGATTTTCGCCCGGAACCGCTGCGATGGTGATGCTGCCGCCCGGAGCAGCGAGGGTTCCGGTATTGACTACCGTGCCGCCTAGCAGGGTGAGCGAATGCCCCGCATCAACTGTTAAGGTGCCCGCATTGGCGATCGCCCCCGGACTTGCCGTTGCGAATCGAAATCCGGTGGGGTCACCGACCAAATCGCTGTAGGACGCGCCGTCGCCAAAGGCATCAAACCAGCCATCGGCAAAGCCAATGCCTGTGGCGCTTGTCGCGGTGAAGTCGCCTGATACATCGAGCCGCGCATTGGAGCCGAAGATGACCCCAGCCGGATTGATCAAAAATAGGTTTGAGTCACCCCCAGCCACTTCGATCAGGCCATCGATAAACGAAGCTTCTCCCCCCACGACCCGGCTGAGAATGTTTTGAATTTCGGGTTCAGACATGAAGGTCGCGATTTCGTCTGCCGATAGCCCAAACTCTTCCAGACTGTGAAACAGATTCCGCCCATCACCGGATAGGGTGCCGCCATCTATGGTGAAGCGATCGCCATCTTGCGTGACACGAGTGCCTGTGCCGTCGCCAGCCGGACGCACATCGGCCTCGGCCTTTAAGGGCAGGCTTAATACGGTGACGATGCCGAGCAGATAGGCGATCAAACGATACCGATAGAGCCTGGGGTGCATAGTGGCGTGCCCTATAGTCATGGAGTTTTCCTCAAAATAGTTCACCCAATGGGTTCAGACAGATTCACCCTATGGCGCGTCCAACGTCAGGCTAGTGGCTTCCTGATGGTGGACTCCCGAGAGTGGTTTCCTGGCAGTGGATTTCTGGCAGTGGATTTCTGACAGTGGGTTTCTGACAGTGGGTTTCTGAATCAAGCGAGTGTTTCGTGCTGACTGAATGCTGATTGAATCTGGGGATTCAATCAAAAAAGAATTGATCGAAGAACAATTAAGAAGAACAGCACGCGATCAGGTCAATCAGGAACAAAATGTCAAGTTTCTCAACTCATGGCGATGGGCTAATGGCGATGAGTGAGCTTGCTTGTCTTCTACTGCAAGGTTCAACAGTGGTGCGTTCAGCGTTTTTTTACGTTCAGCGTTTTTTTACGTTCAGCGGTTTCTTAACGAAGTGGCGATATGGGCTACGCCCAGGTAAATCGACGCCCTGAAAAAGTCTCTCTTGATGTGATGAATCTGTAGCTAATGAATTTGTAGCTAATGAATCTACAGCTGATGAGTCTACAGCGAATGAATTCACAGGTAGTGGCGGAAATCTCAAAGCAGATGCACTCCTGGTATAGCCGATGAAGCACCGCGATGGCTACGCGTGAACACATTTATGCATAAGGCTGTTGATATAGAATCAATTCGCAGTAAAACTTTATAAAGCGCTGGCGCGAAATTTTGATGGCGAGTGAGCCTTGCAAAAGGCTTCGAAAAGCCAGAACAGCATGATTCAGAGCTTGATTGAAGATTAGCCTCGACGGCGGAGTGTTGAGCGATCGCCCAGTCTTTTTACTGAGTCTTTGAAATATTTTGTCATGAACTTGACACTTAACGGTAAAACTGTAACAATAGATACAGAAATGAAAACGTTCATCCTTTGAATCAGCCAGGTGAGAGTTGCAAAACCTTAAGCCAACCCTCAAGCCTGATTGTGAAGGACGGAAGTAGGGGGAGTGACTCCTGAAGGAACGCGCCTCATTTAATTGGTCACTCAAGACATTTAGGAGGCGACTCTCATGAAACTTACTTATCGCGGTACCAGCTACAACTATAATCCTCCTGCCGTTCAGTATGGAGATCCCATCGCAACTGGGACATACCGAGGATTAGACATTCGCTTTCGCAATCCCAAGAAACCCTTGGTGTTGCCTTCAACCTTAGACCTAAAATATCGCGGCGCGTCGGTGAATCCTGCGGCCCAGCCCGTAAGCCAGCCCGTAGCTCAGCCTACGCTAGGTTCATCAGCAGTTTCTACCCCTGTGGTAGCCGCCGTTGAAGCCGTGGTCTCGTCTGTCGATAACTTGGCGCGATCGCTCATGCTCAACGAAACACGCCAAATCAAGCAGCGTCAGCAAGATATGCTGAGTCGCTTGGCGACTGAGGTGGGTGTTAGTGCCGATGAGGTCGCTCAACATTGGGGCCACATTCAAGGCAAGCTGCACCCTTCCTTTAGAAATAACTATGGTCGTGGCGGCGCAACGATGAGCTAGAGAATTAGGTTTTCTCCGCTTAATTTTAGGTTTGTTCTCGCCCGCTTTGATGCGTGTCTGAGTTCACCTCTGCACCCTTGCCTTGTCAGCGGGGGTGCTTTTTTGTTGTCAATGCTTTTTTGTGGCTGATGATGCACTGGCCTGGGCAAGGGCGTTGTAGGGCGATCGCCATTCAGCCTCATTCAAGATTATGATCGGGCCACTCTGATCTGGAAATTTCTTACCCTATGATGAGGTCATTATTACCTCGTCACTCTGTGAGAGAGTCATAGCTCTGAGTTCTACGTTGCCCAGCCCCTTATTAAGCGATTACTTCAATGTTGCAACTTGCCCTTGTCATGCTGGTCGTGATTCTGGGGTCAGCCCTGTGTTCGGGGGCAGAAACGGCCTTACTCTCTATGCCGCTCTTAAGGGTGCGACAACTGGCCCAGTCTGAGCAACGGTCGGCCATTGTCTTACTCCAAATTCGCGAGCAGATTAATCGACCGATTGCGACCATCGTTATTCTCAACAACATCTTCAATATTGTGGGCAGCATTTTGGTCGGGCAAGTCACGGCCAAGGCTCTGGGAGACGCTTGGTTGGGTGTGGTCTCAGGAGTGCTGACGTTTTTGATTATTGTCTTTGCTGAGATTTTGCCCAAGACCGTGGGAGAACAGTTTGCAGAGCCGATTTCTCTGGCGATCGCCCGTCCGATTCAGCTTTTGACGCTGATGATGTCGCCCTTTGTGTGGCTGATCGAACGAGTGACGGCTCCCATCACCCACAACCGCAAAATTCCCCTGACGAACGAAGCAGAAATTCGCTTTCTCACAAAACTCGGACGCCAAGAAGGCATCATTGAGGAAGACGAGGCCGAGATGATTCAGCGGGTGTTTCGGCTGAATGATGTAACAGCCTCTAACCTGATGACGCCCCGTGTGGCGATGACCTATCTCGCGGGCGATCGCACCCTGGCCGATGCCCGCCAAGAAATCATTGATTCTCAACACAGCCGCATTGTGGTGATAGGCGAATCGATTGATCAGGTGGCTGGCGTGGTGCTAAAAGATGAGCTGCTAACGGCCATGATTGACGACCATACAGGTATCACCATTGATAGTCTGGTGCGACAGGTGCGGTTTGTGCCTGAGAGCATTCGAGCCGATAAGCTGCTGAAGTCGTTTCAAGACTATCGCGAACACTTGGTGGTGGTGCTAGATGAGTATGGCGGTGTGTCTGGAGTGGTGACTCTTGAAGATGTGCTCGAAGTGCTGACCGATGAGATTGTAGACGAAACCGACCGCATTGTTGATTTGCAGGCGATCGCCCGTCGTAAGCGTTCGACCATTTTGCGATCGATGGGCATTGATGTGGTGGAGTAAGGCGTTGGAGTATGGCAGTATGTATAGATGAACGATGCATGATGAACGATGCATGGATAAGCTTCGTCTTAAAGTCTATGAACTGCAATACGTCGCTCGTGTTTAGCGACCTGTCGAGTGAGTCTTTTCAGGTTCAGATCGATGCCGCCGACCACAGCGCAAAGCGGCTTGTTTACGCATACACCGACATCACGGGGCTGTCGCGACTGTTTTCGGATGCCGCAAAGCACTGGTCGGGTTGGTCTAAGGCAAAGGTGTGGGAGTCTCTTGAGGGCAAACTCTGACTTGAGTTGACAGCGGATCAACTCGGCCATGTGACGATGAAAGTTCGTCTATGTGTAGATTTTGGGGGTGCTGACCCTTGGCAGCTCATTTTGGGGTGAACTGCTCTGAGGTTTTGAGGAGAACGTTTTGCGCTTCTTGGGCTAGATCGCGAACTACATCCGCAGCAGGTCGGATGCTCGTTGCCTGACCAACGCCCTGGCCAGCATAGAGCGCCATCGCATCAACGTCACCTGACGCACCGGGGCGGGGGAAGCCGACTGCATATCTGACGATGGGAGTCCCATCGTCGTATTCGCCCAATACGTGATCTTCACCGGGTCGGTTGCCCATTTTTGGCTGACCAGCTGCCTCCCACATATCGACTGTGGCGTTACGCAGCGTCCGGTGCGGTGCGTCTGACCAACCAACGTCAAACACGGTCGAGAACGTAGTCTCTGATTCGGTTGCGCTCATCAGCCGTGACTTGTAGTGTTCGTGCGCATGAGCCTCGTGTGTCAGGAGAAAGCGAGTGCCAATCCAAGCTCCGGCTGCGCCCAGAGCCAGCACCGCTGCGAGGGCACGCCCGTCCGATATCCCACCTGCGGCGACGACTGGCAAGGTGCCAGCAGCGTCCACTACAGCCGGAATGAGTGCGAGGTTGCCGACTTTACTGTTAACGTGCCCTCCGGCCTCCCAACCCTGTGCCACGAGTACATCTATACCAGCATCAACTGCCGACCGGGCTTGTTCAGAACTGCTCACCGTATGAAGCACCAATGCGCCACCGTCGTGAGCTTGCCGAACATATCGCGCTGGATCTCCCCAGAAGAGCGAGATCACAGAGACGCCCTCATCCAGGCACAGCCCTAGACGTTCCTCTTGCTCCCAATCGAGCCCGAGATTCACCCCAAACGGACGCCCAGTTTGACTCTTCACTTGGCGAATCAGGCGACGCAGTTGAGTAGGTTCTTGCCAAGTACCCGAGATCATCCCGAGTCCACCAGCGTTTGAGACAGCTGCGGCCAGCGCTGGGGTGGCCGCAGCTGTCATCGGCGCTTGCACGATCGGGATATCAATTCCAATCAGCTCAGTCAGGGGCGTTCGGATACTAGTCACGTTGTCTCGATCCTGGTTAACGGATAATCACATAATAGTATCCTGTCGGGTATGGGCTTACCCGCTGGCTGGTGAACGGGCGATCGCTCTAGCAGAAACAACCTCACTCAATCTGTACGGTTTTGGTGAGAATGCACATCATTTCACCGGGGCGCTCCGTGGGCATGGGGCGGCTCCACTCGTTGGGTTCGGCATAGCCGAGTCGATGCAGGTTCTTGATCACGATCTGAATGGCTTTGGGCGAGCCGTAGAGCAGGTGACGCACGGGTTCGTTGTGCGGACTCGATTTGGGATTGGACGGAAAATTGTCACCCGAAGCAGTGGACGCAGACGCGCCCGAATGGGATTGAAACATGAGGTTCTGGTTCCTTTTGTGGTTTTACAGCGAGAAGAAACCAGAACTCAGTCCCTCAGCTACCCCGCAATTGTGTGCAATTCGAGGCAGCCACGGTTTACCATGAACCGTTAGCCCCCCGACTGGCATCCGCAGTCGCGGTGGGTTAGCCATCTGTGGGTGTTGGACGCACTCGCAGATGGTGCCAAGTTCTTGAGTTCTGAACTAAGCCATCGGTGAGACAGCTTAATGAAGAAGCATACTCATACGGTCGTTTGAAGTCAACCGTAGGGGAAGAGAGAAGTCAGAAGTCGGGAGTCAGGAGAGAAGAATAGGAAAAAGGACGATACAGGCTGCTTCAGCAACGCCCATCTCTTTGGGATGGCGCTTGTTGTAAAACAGGATGTAGCGGCGAATCCACTGCACATAGGTGTCTTCAGTGCGGTAAGCGTAATGCTTAAGGCGAATGACATCACGCACCTGATCGAGTAGCTTTTTGGGAGGTGACTGCATAAGGGACAAGTAAATACACGGCATTCTGAATAGTACGCTTGTCCGACTCTTTAGTGAATCTGGAAATATGCGGAAAGATTCTCGCTATTTAGCTTAATCGGCATATTATGCAGAATCATTCTGCATAAGCAGTAAATTGGGGTGTTATGCGGAATGATTCTGCCTATCTACCTGCTACGGGATCTTATACGGAAATTTTCCGCCTATTAATAGTTAGCCCGTAAGCTTCTGCGAATACACCGTTACAATTTTAATTGTTTGATTAGAGTTCAGATTTGACGACTTTAATTGGTAATTAATCAAAAAAAGTACCCATAAGGGCACTATCAAACTCATACCCAAAATTCCATACTTTAATTACAAGTTAAAACACTAGGCTACAGGGTTGTCAGTAATTATTATTATAATGCTGAGCTAGTGCTAGAGCATGTATTGTTCTTTCGTCTAATCAAATCAAACCCTTTACTACTTATGCAATAAGGTAGCTGTAACTTTTCTTGATAGGAGTCTATTAAGACTTCTCTTACATAAGGAAGTATATGAAATTCTTTCCCCTAAAGAACGTTCTAATTACGCTTGGAAAGCGATTTTCTGTCGCCGGGAAAGTTCCGATCATTGCCCTGGGAACGATAGTTGTAATTCTTCTCACTTCATGGCTTAGTGCTATTCCCTCACCTGCTATTTCGGTATACCCCCCGATAGTAAATAATGGCGCGTATCCACCTTTTAACAGGACCTGTACACTTCTGGAAATTGATCAGTTCGTTGTAGAGTTTCTTGAGGATATGAATACCCCAAATGAATCAGAGGATGATGAGTACAACAATGAAGGGATTCCTGGGCTGATTACATGTGGGGAAGAGGCAGTGCCTGCCTTGGTTGAACTTTTGGAAACAGAGGATGAGGAGATTTTAAGAAGCGCATCACTAGCATTACAAGCGATCGGTTCCGAAGCAGCGGAAGCAACCCCAGCATTAATCAAATTGCTTGAG
>JBARXP010000485.1:0-2030 GCA_049647405.1 Elainellaceae cyanobacterium
AGTCTGGAGAGTGGGCATGACCGTCACACCTCGGTATCAGAATTTTGGATCCTCAGTAATTATACTGGCATGTTTTCATGAATCATTCCGGATTGCTATAGATGTACTTATTAATACTTTAAAGTCACAGTACCCCTAAGGGTAATTTTCCCTAGTCGTCCTGATATTACATTAGGCACGGTGCAAAAGAGAAGGAGAATCATTTTTCTCCTGGATTTTGCTGAAATGTCTCAGAACTATGCGGGCAGTAGCTCTTTTGCAAACGCAGTTATTTTTCTGAAAAGCGCGATGTCTTTTGCAGATAGGGAAGACACGCAAAGCGAAGAACATCGTATTGTTTGGCGTGGCTCTCAAGAAGAAGGGTTCAAAATTCGCTTGGTTATTAATAAAACAAAGTTCATTCGAGATGTCCGGAGAGAGTTTGTTTCTCGCTTCTCAGAAGAAAATTTTAGTAATGCACGCGACAACCTTGGAGCGCTGAGTAATAAGCGACAAGAAGACGATAATGCACGAGGTCGGTCAAAATTTTTGGATATCCTGACATGGTCGCGTGGCGAGCCTCCTAAGCCAGGACGGCGCAAAACAGAGTTGCTACTGACATTTCCGACAGAACTACAGTCTCTTGAAGAAATTCAAAGGCTGGATTGGCTTGCACAACTGTGGAATGAAGCACGAGAAGCCAGGGATTTGCCACCGATTGACTGTTATCGGCAGTTGTACAGCATTATGTGGTATTTCCGAGACTAATCTGTTCAAGCGTCTTCAGAATCTTCTGTTGCGCGGCTTCCCACAGTCGCGAGCAGTTCTGCATTTTGAATGATGATGCCGACCTGGGTGTTAAAAATCTGAAGACACTTACAATCACTCTCATCAAAGCTCGTGCGAAACGTATCAGGAACTTCACCTCGACTCAATAATGCAGCATTAGCTCGTTCTGGCGATCGCTTTTTATTGACCAGCTGAGTTACCTTCCTTAGACTGCAGCCACTTTCTCAAAAGATGAAGCCAGCCATTAGAATATCCACATTCTACATTTCGTGTTACTGGGATATTGCGAAGATAGGCTGCAACAATCAGAGCACCATTTGATATATGAGTACATGCCCAGTTTTCACACCAGTGCTTCAGAGCATAGGATATTTCACTATAACCTTTGATAATCATAGGATTGTCTAGCCAGCAATACGCGATCGCCACTTTTACGACCTCCTCAGGTGTTAGTAAAAAATCAGGGTTGGCTTCTGACGTGAAACCATGACAGCCTCAGTGGTGCAGAAAACTTTTTTGAGTCAATTTCAAGCAAACGTACTACGGCTTAAACTCCTGTATCCTCGTCGAAAATTTGACTATTCTCGATAATATTCCTTGTTGAGAATAACGAGTTTACTAGGTTTCAGGAGTTTTCTGCACCACTAAGGGTGCGCATCTACCTCTTCTTGTGCGCATCTTCCACAACGTGAGACTCGTTACCTAGTTGACTGACAAAACTCTTGAAACCCTGATTCTGTCGTAGGATGGGTTACGCTAACGCTAACCCATCGAAACCGTTTCTACTGTTGGGTTTCGCTTTGCTCAACACCAACCTACATCAGAATTTTTGTCAGTCAAGCAGGACTCGTTACTTAAAATTTGTCACTTATAAATCTTCTTCAATATGGCTGCTTATTGAGTATCAGATAGGCTGAGGTAAAAATCCTATCTTTCCGAATATTTTTTACATCCTTACGGTTCCATCAACTCATAAAAATTCCCATCTCTTTTTACTCTTACATTTTCTCTGCCCAGCAATCTTTTTAGATACGTTCTTTTATTATTTTTGTGGATTAGCTGTATGCCCCCCATCGATGCATCGCCCTCTAGCAACCTCTCGATTTCACCCGCAACGGATACTTCTCCTTTTCAACAAAATACATCTCAAAATAGTGAGGCTGGACTTGCTCCACTGCTATTGACTGTCGTTGAACTGATCCGTCAGCTGATGGAAGCTCAAGTGATTCGACGAATGGACAACGATCAGCTCACAGAAGGAG
>JBARXP010000486.1:0-12810 GCA_049647405.1 Elainellaceae cyanobacterium
GCGCCCGAATGGGATTGAAACATGAGGTTCTGGTTCCTTTTGTAGTTTTACAGCGAGAAGAAACCAGAACTCAGTCCCTCAGCTACCCCGCAATTGTGTGCAATTCGAGGTAGCCACGGTTTACCATGAACCGTTAGCCCCCCGACTGGCATAAGCAGTCGCGGTGGGTTAGCCATCTGTGGGTGCTGGTAACACTCACAGGTGGTGCCAAGTTCTTGAGTTCTGAACTAAGCTATCCGAAATAAACAGCTTAATGATAAAGGATACGCATACTGCTGTTTTGAGTCAACCGTAGAGAATGAGGGGAGTGGCGATCGCCCCTTCTCATCCGTTAGGGTGAAGTATGCAACCCTCTCCAGCGTGATGTCTGAATCAATTGCTTTACCCAATGTTGAAGCCCATGGATACTCTATCCAGCGCGAATTAGGCCAAAACCGCCTGGGTGGACGCTACACTTATCTCGCTCGTCGGCGCTCCTCTAAAAATCCTGCTAGAGGGGCTGAACCCAAAGCCTCTGCGCTAGAAAATTTCAACCAAAATCATTCTGAATTAGGCGAACCCGTTGTCATCAAGCAGTTTCGCTTTGCTCAAAATTTAGCGGATTGGGCTGGGTTTCAGGCTCATGAGGCTGAGGTCGCTATTCTCCAGCAGCTCAACCATCCCGGCATTCCTCATTATCTGGATGCGTTTGAGACTCCAGACGGATTTTGCATGGTGCAGGAATATAAAGACGCGCCTTCTCTGTCTCAACCCCGCCGTTGGCTACCCACCGACATCAAACGGGTGGCGATCGCCCTGCTCGATATTCTCGTGTATCTCCAGTCGCGCCCCGATCCGGTGATTCACCGCGACATTAAACCCGAAAATATTCTCGTTGATCAAAACCTCAACGTTTTTCTCGTAGACTTTGGCTTTGCCCGCCTAGGCGGAGAAGACTTAGCCGCCAGCAGCATGGTCAAGGGCACCATGGGCTTTATGCCGCCAGAGCAGTTGTTTAATCGTGAGCTGACCAAGGCGTCTGATCTCTACAGTCTCGGAGCCACGCTGATTTGCCTAGTCACGGGGACGAAATCCGCTAACATCGGCAACCTGATTTTGCCCGACTATCGCATTCGGTTTCGCGAACTGGTGTCGCCGCTGCACCGAGGCTGGCTCAACTGGCTCGAAAAGCTGGTCGAACCGCGCCCCGAAAACCGCCATTCTTCAGCAAAAGCCGCTCTACTAGAACTGCGATCGCTCGATGTTCACCGAGTTCCCAAGCTTAAGATTGACCCTCAAACGTTAAAGTTTGAGGCGAGTCAGCAGGGCGATCGCCTAGAGCAGACCGTGACGTTGATTAACTCGATTCCCGATACTGTTTTATCTGGGCGGTGGGAAGTCATGCCCCATGCCAGCGACCCGCCCCACACGCCCGACGCTCACCCCTGGATTCATGTTTCGCCTCAATATTTTGAAGGGAACAAGGTTCGCTGCCGCATTCGTGTCGATACCCAACGGCTCGAACTCAACCGCCGCTTCACCCGTCAGATTTGCCTGTACACCAATGCGGTTCAAGAATCTAAACCTCTGACCTTAACGGTAAAAACGGCATCATTATCGCCACCGCTCCCTTATCGGCTGATGGCGATCGCCAGTCTCATCAGCTTTGGATTAGGACTATGGTTTGCCTTTACCCCAGCGTTTTCGATGGTTTTTGCTTTGGTCGTGATTATGCCTCTCTTTGCTGGCACCGATTTCGCTCTGACCTGGGCTGCCACGGGGGCTCCCATCCATCTCCGCAACACACTAATCAAGTTTTTCTCACGAGTATTCTACGGCCCTTTTTTCGGAGCCTTCGGAGGAGCGCTAGCGCTAGTGCTTATACTACTGCTACTCAGTAGTGTTGCCCAATTGGACGGCAAGATTCCTGCAATTATCAACGATTTCGCACAGCGGATCGATGCAGCCGAACGCTCCCTAGGCATCAGCATCTTTATCGGCATCGGCATCGGCTGGCTTTGGGCGCTCAGCGGTTGGGCTGGACGAAAACAATTACCCCAACATTTTGCAGCGACCCGTTCAAACGATAAAGATATCAAAGGCTATATCGGTCTTGGCCTCATGATATTGTTTTATGTCTTTTTCTTCAGTTTTGTCGCGATTCTCTTCTTGCCTCCCTCTAGTTTGTCTCATCAGCTATTCCTCAATGAATCTGCTAGTACGTTCATGGAGGCAATTATTGGTGAATTTATCAAATCTATTGTGCTACCGCTGGGGGTCTGTATGGTCGGGCTCATCATTCTAGGACATGCGGCACAAGGCTGGCTCGACACTTATCCCAACCTCTCGGGGCTAGCGAGCCTACCTCTTCTCTCGGCTGGATGGAGCATGACGCTGGGCATTTGGGTGGGTTTAGCGATCAAGGCACAACAGAGTTCATCCGCTTTCTCGGTTTTCCAGCCGTGGGTTGCATTGCTTTCTCTCGTTCCCCTTTTGGGCATCGGCACCGGGCTTGGGCTGTACATTTATCATCACTATCGTCGCCATTGGCGTTACTCCCAAGTGAAACATCAACGCATTCAGCCCTGAGCTTACCGTCCTACCCAGCCTCGACGAATTGCACTATGACCGATTCCAAACGTTCTCCCCATTTCATCGAATCTGAACAGGCGATCGCCCTCCCCGACTTTTCGGCGGAAGGATACGAGGTACGGCAAGAGCTGGGGCACAATCGTGCTGGAGGCCGCATCACCTATCTCGCGAGGGAGTTCAATGGCGATCGCACTGTGGTCATCAAACAGTTCCAGTTTGCCGGAGGAAATCGCTGGGAAGAGTACGATGCCTGTCAGCGAGAAATCGACATTCTCAAGACCTTAGATCATCCCCAAATTCCCCGCTACCTCGACTCCTTTCAAACTCCAGACGGATTTTGCATGGTGCAGGAATACAAAAATGCGCCGTCTTTGGCTGAACCACAGGTATGGAACCCTCAGCAGGTGAGGCATGTGGCGATCGCCATTCTCGATATTCTCCAGTATCTGCAAGAGCGCATTCCTCCTGTGATTCACCGAGATCTAAAGCCAGATAACATTTTGGTGGACGATCAATTGAATGTATATGTCGTAGATTTTGGCTTTGCTCGCTTGGGCGGCGGACAAGTTGCCGTCAGCAGTGTGGTCAAAGGGACTCTCGGTTTCATGCCACCCGAACAGTTGTTTAACCGAGAGCTGACTCCAGCATCGGATCTATACAGCTTGGGCATGACCCTGATCTGTATGCTGACTCAAGTTCCGGCAACAGAAGTCGGAATGCTGATGGACGAAGCCGGACAGGTTCACATTCGCGATCGGCTCTCCCATCTCAGTCTAGAATTTCTCACCTGGCTCGAAACCCTATCTCAACCCCAAGTTCACCATCGCTACTCCAATGCAGCCGAAGCCCAGCGTCGTCTGAAGCAGATTTCTCATCTGACTCAGACCTTTCGCCTTCCGGCCAAGACGGTTCTGGCTTGGGGCGGCTTAAGTCTCATCGCCATTACCGCAGGGGCGATCGCCCTCCAGTCTACCTCGCGTCTTTCGCCCAATCAGCTTGGGCAAGAGCTTTGGCGAACGATCATTCCCCTGAGCGCCGACAAATCTTTTGATGCAGCTATCGAAACCCTCAACCCAACAGCAGCACTGATTGAATCTGGACAGTTCACCCCCGCATGGACGGTGACCTTCGCTCGCCAGCTTGACCCTTCTACAGGTTCCGTCGATCTGGCTGCGACGCTTCCCACGATTCCGACTGAAGGGGAATGGGTTACGGTCATCGAAGCCCAAAACCTCCCCAATGGCAGCTATCATGCCACCTGTGACTTGCTCAACTCAGCCGGAGATCCCCTAGACGGGTTTACCCGCGAAGCGCTGGTGTTGGCCGAAAATCAGCAGCTTCGGCTCTGGTGTCGCTATCGGATTCCTGATCCATCAGATGAATCCACGGTTGAGTCCACTGTAAGTGCGGCTGACAGTGGCGATCGCCCCCAACAGGTTCGCCTTCGCCTTGATAATCCTGATTTTGACTTCGAAGTTATCCACCCACCCACCTAATTCACATCAGCAGGACTTACGCACAACTCGCCTAACCCTGAATAAACTTGTTGAAATTGTGGGCGCGCCGCACCCACAATTTCAACAAAATGAGAAAGTCCTGATCAGTCTAAATCAAGTCGGGTGGCTCCTTCAGGACAGTCGATCGGCTCGCCTAGCTTTAGATCTGTGATAGAAATATCGGTCGGCTTAAAGGGGCGATCGCCCTGACAGGAGACGATTCTGATAGCCTCATGATTTTCTCCGACGTAAGCGGCTCCCAGAAAGTGCTGTCGTTCCGTATCCATCGTTAAAATCACACCTTCCCCACGATGGGGCAGCAAGGGTTGGCCTGCAATCACTTGCTGAGGGCCGCTGCCTTGCTCATCTGGGATAGAGGTCGTCCAACGCCTCAACACGTGAGAACCCGGACTGTTTATCAGTTCCGGGGCAGGAAATATATTTGATTCTTCGTAGGAATGTGCAGCAAGCTTCAAGGCTCTCTGAAAAATCACGTCCCTGGAAAGAGCAGTGGAACCGGGTCTCAAGATTGTAAACTGCTGTCGTATTGCGATCGCCAGCGACAGAGTCAGCCCTCCATAAATCACCACGCGGGTCAATAACGGAAAACCGAGAAGCGATCGGGTAGGCTTGTTGCCACGCCGTTTACGTTTGGATGAATGCTTTTTAGCTGAATGATCAGGATGCCAAGACATGAGACGGCTCCGAATGCTGCTTTTATTAAAACACTGCCTCCCCAGATCAATCGGAGCAAGCAGATTGAATGGCTCAGTCGTCCAATGGCAGGCGGGCGCGTTTCCATCTGCACGAGCTAAATTTTGTATCGAATTGTACAGTAATTATTTCTTGAATAGACTAAAGCGATAAATTAATAAAAGAGAGTGTTGCTCATTCCAAGCTCACGATTAGTCTGGTTCACATCTAATTTGATAATCTATTATGACATTCACCACAGTTGCTCACTCCGGCACCCAGCTTCGCGTCAAGCACTCGTCTAGTATGGCTAACTCGCTAGCGCACCGTTTAGAAGTCGCTAAAGCTTGCCACAACGATCAGCTCGTCTCTCTGCTCGAACGAGAATCTCAGCAGTTAAAGGATCGTCAGACTGAGCAAGTGCAGGCCAAGCACAGCGCCAACCTATCAGGGGCGATCGCCGCTTGGTGGCACGGGGTATGGAGCAATCTTGCTGACACCATTCCGGGTCTATACCAGCTTCAGATCGAAGAATCTGTTGATGGCCAAGGGCAACTTGTTTGGCAGGCTCACTACCCCAAAACGGGACAAGTGTTTTCGACATCGTCTAAAACTGAGCTTCAGTCGTGGGTTCAAAAAAATTACTGGTCTGTTTAAGACCTGACTGATTCAAGACGCCATTGAAAGATTGAACCCTCGTAGTGCCGTCAGCGTAGGCTAACGTGTAGCCCGCATTTTTTGTCTGTTTCGCAGACGAAAATGCGGGCTTTGACTTAGAAGTATCGTGTCTACAATGGTGCTGGTTTGCCGTTCGGCTGAGGCTTCGACAGTGAGCTCAGCCGAACTGCTCATGACGAAGTCTGGGCATAGCCCGTATCGCCCCTGTACCCGTATCGCCCCTGTACTATGACATGGCGATCGCTCTGTGCGGGAATTCTTTGGGTAGTTCCTTCGTCAACCGACTGAATGACCATGAGCCTTGTTTTACAGCGCCTATGGCGATCGCCCTGGATGCGGACGCTGTCACTAGCCATCATCTCGGCCACCCTGTTGGGACTGATGGTTGCAACAACGGTAAGGCACCTAGGCGTCGTGCTTTTGCCATATCTGTATATTCTGCCTGTTGTTGTTCCTCTCGTGGCTGGGGTCATCCTAGTTACATGGATATGGTGGGCATGGCGGCGATCGCCAGTCGCGATGAAAATCGTTCGGTACAGCACGGCAATCTTGCTCTTTTTAGGGGTGAACTGCGGAGTCAGCGCCTGGGCTGTGATTATGATTGCTGACTCCGATCGAGAAGCTGCAATGGCTTACTGCGAAACCATCATTCCGCATATTGAACGCTATGCAGATGAGCAAGGCGATTACCCAGATCATCTCAGCCAAATTCAAGATCTCCCGCGCCATCCCGCAGGCGGTGCTAAGTGTGCCTACGATCGGAGTGATGACGGCTATGCATTAAAGCTTTCTCACCGCAGTAACTATATGGGCAACTCCTTTACATTTCATCAAGTCCCGTGACGATGATGACCATATGAACCAAAGCGTGCCAAGTTTTTGAATTCTGAACTAAGCAACCTCTGAAGCATTTATTGAGTTCTGGTGTACTATTGAGTCAGGGCACGCTGAGGAGATTATGCCAAACCTGCTGCTGATTGAAAGCCCCGGAAAGCTGAAAAAGCTGGGGCAAATATTAGGCTCCGGCTGGATTATCAAAGCCAGCATGGGCCATGTACACGAACTCGCCAATGATGGGTTGGATTCTCTAGGATTTGATCTGGGAGATGAGGCGATCGCCTGTCGCTACCAGCCTCGCGATGCCCGCTCCAAGAAGGTGCTCACTGAGCTGCGGCAAGCGGTCAAAAAAGTGGATCGCGTCTACATTGCCACCGATCCAGATCGCGAAGGCGAAACTATCGGCTGGCACCTCCAGCAGGCACTAAATCTGCGCAATCCTCAGCGGGTGGTCTACAGCGAGATTACGCCCCAGGCGGTGAGAGCGGCGATCGCCCATCCTCGCGTCCTCAACCAAGACCTCGTCGCCGCCGGACGGGCTCGCGATTGCCTCGATAAGCTGGTGGGCTACACGGGTAGCCGCCATGTCGTTTGGCCCTTGAACAATGGCGCAAAATCTATGGGGCGAGTCCAAAGTGCGACGCTACATTTGCTCTGTGTAAGGGAGCGCGAAATTCAAGCCTTTGTGCCTCAAGACTACTGGAGCGTGTGGGTCACCTATGGGGAAGGGTTCAAAGCCTTTTACCGTAGTAGCCCTAAGCCGCAGCGCAAATCTACCAAAGATTCAGACGACAAAAGCGCGGACAAAGGGGCGGATAAAGAATCGGAGCGGGTCACCTCTCAATCACGGGCAGATGAGTTGGTGGCGATCGCCCAAAATCATCCTCATCACGTCTTGCACATCGAAGGCAAACAAACCAGCCAGTCGCCGCCACCGCCATTTGTAACCTCCACGCTGCAACAAGCGGCAGGCTCGAAACTCCACTTCAGCCCAGAGCAAACGATGAAAGTGGCGCAGTCCCTTTACGAAAAAGGCCACATCACCTACATGCGCACCGATTCAGTGATCCTGTCCGCTCCCTTCTGTGAATCTGTGCGTCAGTACCTCCAGCAGCATGACCCGACAAATGTGCCCCGCAAAACCACCCGCCATCGAGCGGTGAAAGGCTCTCAAGAAGCCCACGAAGCCATTCGCCCCACGGATGTGACGCACCTCCCTCAGCAGCTTCAGCGGGAACTCGCCTCCGATCAGGCTCGACTCTATGAGCTGATCTGGAATCGAGCCGTGGCCTCGCAATGCGCTCCGGCTCGCCTGCGCAAAACTCGCATCGTTACCCAGTCTGGCGATGCCTACTGGGAAGCTCGCGGCCAGGTCTTGGAGTTCGCTGGCTACACCCGCTACTGGAATAATCTGAGTGCGGATTCAGTATTGCCTGCCCTCACTCAGGGACAACCCCTGCAACTGGAGCAAACCCAGGCGGATGCCAAACAAACCCAGCCGCCACCCCGCTACAGCGAACCGAAGCTGGTAAAGCTGATGGAGCAAAAGGGCATTGGTCGCCCCAGCACCTACGCCCCGACCATCAAAACCCTAAGACAGCGAGAATACGTGGGCCTGCTCCAGGGTAAGCTCCAGCCAACCGCGTTGGGATTGGAACTCGATGGAGCATTGGAAAAACTACTGCCCGACTTGATTCAGCCGGAATTTACGGCACAGATGGAAACCGCGTTGGATGCGATCGCCACGGGAGAACAAGACTGGCAAGCCTATCTGATTGGCTGGAATCGGGGATACTTTGCTCCGGCGATCGCCCAAGCCAAATCTCAGCTCCTGTCTTTGCCGACCTTTGCTGAGCATCCCGCTGCATCAGCAGTAAAGGCTTCTGGGCGATCGCCAACCTCCAAGGCCAAACCCACTAACGGCCAACCCACCAAAACCAAGTGTCCCACCTGTGGCGAGGCCATGACCAAAGTTCCCTCTCGCTCTAAGAAGATGAAAGCCAAGCACTTCCTCAAATGCTCAGAGGCAGGCTGTGGCACGGTTATGTTTTGGAATGCCAAGGCTAAACGATATGAACTGCCTCATGCTCAGCGACAGGCGACAAATTCAGAGCTGTTTACCGATCATCCCTGCCCTGTGTGCGGTGCCTTACTAGAGCGCTACGCCTACACCAAAGACGGACAAGACAAACTCATGCTGCGCTGTTCCCTGCTTGAAAATCGTCGTGGCAAGTGCAAGGAGGTGGCCTTTTTCCAAAGTCGTGGCGAGTTTTGGTCACCCAAGTTTGGGACACTAAAATTACCCCTCCCAGGGGCTTTTCCTCCATCCTAAATTTCCGGTAGCTCCTTCTGCTCTGTAGTGCCAGAGAAACCCGGCAGTTACTTGGGCCGTGGTCTATCGATTACTCCGTAATCAGTCAGCATGGCCTCTTAGCCCTACTAGGCATCATCATCTGTTTACCAGACTGAACCACCACAGGGGCATTGGGATTGTGAATATGATTGTGAATGTGGCTGGAGGCATGATTTGTTATTGATATGGGCGATCGCTACGCTTGCCGTTGCTGCGGATATTTGACCCTACCGACTCACCCATCAGGAACGTGGGAAATCTGCCCAGTTTGCTTTTGGGAAGATGCCCCATTGGGTAAAGGGTGGATATCCAATCAGATTTCATTGCGTCAGGCTCAGCGCTCTTTTATACAAGTTGGAGCGAGTGATCAAGAGTGGCTAGGCTACGTTCGTTCTCCAGAGGCAGCAGAATCGAGAGCACCTGATTGGCAGACCCTTGATGAGCAAGATGGAGCGGTCAGAAAGGCATTGATAGAAGACATTACCCTTGCCTTTCAAGCTGTTCGTCGTGCAGATGGGGTCACACTTCACCAGGCTCGGGTACTGGATGACTACGGTGGTGCAGAGGAGCAAGCTAGAGCTAGGGCTTTAGATACTGACACCCACTGGGGGGAAGTCCCAGACGAGTGGATTACAGAGTTCTCAGAGGCCTTATGTTTTGTTGACCCCATAGGGTTTCGGTACTACATTCCTGCCTATATGATTTGGACGTTGAAACACTACACAACGTCTCATTCATTTTCGGTAGACTCCACCATTTATGCGTTCTGCCTGTCTCAGAATTTAGAAGCCCATCAGCTGAGTTACTTCTCGCTATTGGATACAGATCAGTGCCAGGTGATCTGTCGATTCTTGATGTACTGTGTCAAGTTTGGCGGTCATTTTCTTGATAGTCGAGCAGCTCAAGAGGCGCTCGATAAGCATTGGCAACAGTTTTGTCAGGGTATGTGAGTGACAGGGTGAATCATTGTCATTTTTAAACCGTCTTAGACATCGTGTTTTGAGAGCTTTGATAAGCCCGATGCCAGCAGCGGAAGCCATTGATCGCGATTCCCAGCAAAATAACGTACAGAAGCGAGAGAAATCGCACCTCTTTGACGTAGTACAGCCCAATAGCAATGACATCAACCACAATCCAGTAGAGCCAGCTTTCAATCCGTTTGAGAGCCATCAGCGCCATGGCCGTAAAGCTCATCACAGTAGTGACTGCATCGAGGACAGGAAAAGACGCTGCTTCTGGAAACCACTGGGGCAACCAAGTATGGATCTGAGTCATCAAACCGCCAAGGGCTAGACCCACACCCAACGTAATGCCCAGCGTCAGCAATCCGTAGCGGCGGCGACTGTAGAAAAACCCGTCTGTGACATCCTGGGCTGGGCCTTTGCGACTCCACCACCACCAGCCATAGGCACTAGCCACCAAGTAATAGACCTGTTCTAAGGCATCGGAGTAGAGCTGAATTTGGTAGAACAGGCTCATGTACAGCAGGACGCTAATAATGCCTATCGGCCAGGTCAACATGTTCTTTTGGGCAATCAGCCACACTGACCCTAGATAAAGGATGGTTCCAATCAGCTCGATGTAGCTCATCGGATAGCCCAGGATAGTAAACGCGATGGTGTTGATGCTGAGAAAATCAGTCATTGGCAACCTAAAAATGGTCTAGGAGATTGTGGTACTTCTCAAATTGAGCGAGTATCCGTTCCACATATCCTAGCCGGGTCTGTAAGTCACCGCGCACTCTAAAAAAGGGAATCTTACGCACCACTAGGTCACTGATAATTTGCTTCTGGAAGACGGCTCTATTGCCCTCCCCAGAACGATCCCAAGTGTCGTCGTAGGGAATATCTGTCTCACACAGAAACACCAGGTCATAGCGCGAGGCACAGCGATCCGCGAGTTCGGCCAGACGGGGCGTGGCGGTGCCATGGTAGCAGAGGGAGAAGCGGTAGGTGGTGAGAGCGTTGGTATCGGTGAAGAGGTAGCGATTCGCTTGATGTAGTTGGATTTCTTCTCGCTCTAGATGACCCGTCGCAATGTCTGCAAGCTGCTCTAGGGATAGTCGCCGTTCCACCTGATGGGTTTCCCAATATTCCCTGCCGTATTCTGGCATCCAAACGGTTTTGTAGTGGCGGGCTAGGGCTTCAGCGAGAGTCGTTTTACCCGTGGAGGGTGCCCCTAGGAAAACGACATGGGTGATTAAATCCCGATAGACCAGCGGAGCTAGGAACTGGCGGTACTGGTAAGGATTAGAACGGACTTGGGTGGCTGAGATGGGGACTGTAGTGCGGTTTGTCCAAGATGATTGAGCCGTCCAGTCTACTAAACGATTCACCGCTCCTAAAGCCTGACTCATGTGTTCTCCATAGAACTCTCTGGAGTAGAAGTGAGTCACGCTGTTGCCCTGAAGCTGTTCCAAAATATAGGTTTCGTGGGCTTGCTTGATTTTAGGGGTGTCGCCTATCTCGGTTGGCCCATCCCAGGCTTCAATGACCTTTACCGTTGGGTATAGTTGACGAATCCAGTTCGCCCGGATGGAGAGCGGTACAGCGGTTGTTTCGGGGCAATCATAGACCATGACGATCGCCTCATCCATCTCTGATAGGGCCGTTTCAATCAAGAACTGATGACCTTTGTGGAGGGGGGCAAACTTGCCGAGGGTGAGGCCACGGGTTGGCATGATAGCTAGAGGTGGGTTAGGGCATCGTACTCAAACTGGCTAGGTCAAGCTTAATCTTACTGTCCAATAGAACAGTCTCACTCAGGGCGATGTGCTCTCCAGTAATCCAGGCCGTCTGGGGTTGAAACCGATAGAGCCTCCTAGGGGATGGGGTGAGGTAGTCAGCAGGCGATCGCCATTGGCCCTTAGCGGCCTGCTTCAGCCGCAGTGGAATGACTCGCTCCACGTCCTCCGCTTCGACTTCAGCGGCAGTCTCAGACAGAAAGTGACTGTTTGAGACGACACCTGTGGCTTACCGTGAAAATTGCTGTAATTCCTCCATTAGATAGTGCCTCAGGCTGCGGGCTTAGAGTTAAATCTAGGTTGAAAGAAGTAAAGGCGTTTGCTGATCAAAATCGCGATCGGTCGCGTCGGAAAGTCGTGCCGATCGCGATTTTGATCAGCAACTCAACGACCCAGAGGACGTACAGCATGAAAGTATTTGGTTTTGGACTCAATAAGGCCGATGGCCTGCTCGGCCCGGTTACCTTCGAGCGCAAGGGTTTAAACGCCGGAGAAGTGGCGATCAAAGTGACCCACTGTGGCGTTTGCCACTCTGACCTACACCAGGCCCGCAACGACTGGGGCAACACGATGTATCCCTGCGTGCCGGGGCATGAAATTATTGGGGTGGTCTCTGCCGTGGGGGACGGGGTTGCCAAGGTGAAGGAAGGCGATCGCGTTGGGGTGGGCTGTATGGTCAACAGCTGCCAGGTCTGCGACTCCTGCAAATCTGGTGAAGAAAACTATTGCTCTGGCCCCAAAAGCTGCACGCTGACCTACAACGGCTCCAAAATTCCGGACGGCAACAACACCTACGGCGGCTATACGACCGACATTATTGTCCGCGAGGAGTTTGTGTTACGGGTGCCCGATGCGCTAGACCCGGCGATCGCGGGGCCGATCCTCTGCGCGGGTATTACGGTCTATGCCCCCATGAAGCACTGGAACCTGAAAAAAGGGCAGCGGCTCGGGGTAGTCGGCATCGGCGGACTGGGCCACATGGCAGTGCAGATCGGTAAAGCCCTGGGTGCCGAGGTGGTGGCGTTCACCCGCCATGCCGATGGTAAAGACGACATTTTGGCGCTGGGTGCCGATCAGGTTGTCGTCTCCACCGACGAAGCCCAGATGCAGGCGGCAGCCCAGAGCCTCGACATGATGATCAATACGATCCCGGTAGCTCACGATATTGCGCCCTATATTGACATGATGCGGCCCAATTCGGCGTTGATCATTGTCGGCAATATGATCAGCTTTCCGGAGTTTTCTCCCGGCCCGCTGGTGTTCAACCGGATTACCCTAGCCGGTTCGCTGATTGGCGGCATTGCCGAAACCCAGGAGGTTCTCGATCTCTGTGCAGAACACAACATCTCACCCAAAATCAAAATGGTCGGCATCGACGAGATTAACGATGTGTTTGATACCTTGGCCAGCAGCAGCGGCAGCGATTTTCGCCACGTGAT
>JBARXP010000487.1:0-2647 GCA_049647405.1 Elainellaceae cyanobacterium
AATGCCATCGACACCAAGTGCCCGATGAGGCAAAATCGCTCGACTGTCATTAATCGATTCATACTGCAATCTCCAAATGTGCCAAGTAATGTGCCAAGTGTGGTGAAATAAAGCCCAGATAGAGTGAGCTAGGTGCTATGTGCTAGCCATAGGCACTGCAATCCCCGCGAAATGAGGCTAGACAAGGCGATACGCTTCGTTAAGAGAGACTCCTCAAGACAAGTGTTACAAAAAATTAAGAGCTATGTGAAGCATCCTACTTCAGACAGCAAGGGCTTTGCAAATAAAGCACATCGGAAATTTGGCTCTCCATGAGGTCGCAACCCTGACTCAGCTCGGCAATGTTCCATAACGAATGTTTTGCAACGTCATTCATCGGTAGCCCGGACAAGCAACCAGAGTCACATGATAGGCAATTAGCTAGATCCGCAGGTAAGCCTAGCTTGGCTTACGCATAAGAGGCAATGGCGAACTATTCGACCAGCCAGCCGACAGAGAAAACGAAACTTAGCCATGATTTACGCAAAACTTTACTTAAGATTTTGTTGATCATTTGATGACATAAAGAGAAAACGGTAAAATTAGATACAGAAGGGTAGGGCGATTGGCTTAGGAGTTTTATTTTCTTTAAAGGTCGAACTCTTTGGCTAGGGTTGCCATTCTAAAGAGAATCTTTTCTAAACAGATTTCAGAAACGTCACGCCGATCATCGAATCAATCGAATCAATCGAATCGGCTCCAAGCAAACTCACCCTTAGCACGATGTAGGATTCATTCCTCCTCTTTTGCACCCTGTCACCACCAAATGTTCATGGTTGAACATTCAGGTCTTGGGTTTAGTTCAGTTCACGCCACTCAATTTTTTAATACCTCTGGAGTTAAAATCACTATGAGACTTACCTATCGAGGATTGCCCTACAGTTATGAGCCGCTGACCGTCGATGAAGCGGAGACTCAGTTGAGAGGTCGCTATCGCGGGCATAGCTATGCGTTGATGTATCCTCGCCACATTCCTGTTCCTCAGGCTGCCCTTGATCTGCAATATCGAGGAATTGCATATCGCACCAAAACAACCGGAGAAGTAGAGTCTCGCGGCCCTGTATCGGCTATGGCTCCGGCGACAGCCTCGGGGCGTTCGAACCCGTCTCGCAAGGGTCGCTCTGCGGGCAGACTCACACTCATGCAGGAGATTGGACGCGTTCACCGAGAAAATCTTCAGCGCCTCCTACAGCATCGTCTTGAGGTCGCAAAGGCCCAGGGAAATTCTAGTCTCGTCGCCCAGCTAGAGACTGAGATGAGCCAAATGGCTTAGTCTCTATGCGTAGTCTCTGTAGTGAAAAACTGCGGGCTTGATATCTGGGCTTGATAATATCCAGACATCATCTTTTTGTTGAAGGGGCGCTCATCTAAGCGCCCCTTCAATGTTGTTTCCTTTAAAGTAGGGGCATTGATATTCAGGTTAGGAATTAGAGGGTGCTTATACCCTCGACAACCTCAGCCACACAAACAAAAACCTACCCGAGACATGCACTAATTATTCAGCACTTCTCAGGATGATAAATCGACCATCTGGCAATGCTTCTAGCTCACCCGCGACTAAAAGTGCGGGCTAATCAGCGAAAGCCCCGATGGGGCTAAGACCAATCGCTTTGCAGTCCATCCGAGACTTTATTTTTTGTAGCCTGCACTTCAGTCGCAGGCGTTACGGCACGGCCATACTGAGAAGTGCTGCTGATTATTCGCTGACCAGCTCTTCAAAAAAGCCCTCACGCCACGGCTTACCGCTCTTATCGATAAGCCTGAATGGTTTCAATAAAAAGCTTGAACTCACCGGGCTCAAAGGTGGGGTTGAGATCCCCGTTATATTCAAACTTGCTCAGCATCACTTGAAAGGCTCGGACTTGACCGGAACTGATTTGCTGCCCGTCTTCTACGGTGCGTGCCCGAAAAACGGGGACTAATTCCGCAAAGGGAATATGGACGGTGATCCAGGTGTCGGCCACGGTGTCGAAGGAGGTGGAATAGCCGACCCCATCCCAACGGCTTTCGTCGCGCAAGATAAACTTATAGCGATTGCCATCTCCTTTTAGGCGCAGCTCGATGCCGCTGTAGTCTGATAAATCTAGGGGCGGATCGAAGTTGCGGGTGCGCACCGAGGCAAAGCCCCCCGAGTTGGCGGTTGAGACGCTTCCTGTAAACAGAGCGCTATTGTCTGCCGATACCATGTTGCTTTGGCTGACGCCGCCCATGACAACATCGTCAACCGCACCCCAAATCTCTTGAATCGACGTGTCAGACTCTCGAAAGTCAAAGATGAGTCGGGTTGGGTTGGGAGGATGGGTAGAAGTCACAGGTTCTGTACTGATATGGGTAGGAGCATGGGAGGGAGCGTCTACGGTGGGAAGGGTATCACCTAGGGAGGTGGCTCCGTAGGCGATCGCCCCCTGATCTGCGCGGGGGTTGGGCGAGCTATCGAGCATACTTTGAAACCAATCAAATCCGCTGAGAACAGGAATGACTCCAAAGTAAGCAAGGGTTTTGGCAAAGCGACACAAATCCCAGGAACCGGATGCTTCTTTTTTGGGGGTTGTACTGGAAGATTCGGCAGAAGAAGAACTCATAGAATGCTCCGTGTCGTGTATCTCTG
>JBARXP010000488.1:0-1508 GCA_049647405.1 Elainellaceae cyanobacterium
ACCCTATATTTGTTTATAAATAGTTTATAAATTTATAAACACATGCTGACTACAAAAGTCCTTCTAAACAAAGTTAGGAAAAAAAAGGATGGTACCTTTCCCTTGGTCATCCGTATTACCTATGACCGAAAGACCATCTACCTCCCCTTGGGATACAACCTAACGGAAAAGGATTTCGATGCAAGGAACCAAAGTGTAAGGTCTTCGAGTAAAGTAGCTTCCAATATAACAAGACTCAACAACGGTATCCAGGACAGATTGGGAAAAATTTACGATACAGTGGCCCGGTTGGAACAAGAGGGAAAAATGGAGGGCCTGAGCATGTCCTCGCTGAAAAAGGAAATTCTAGGGAAGAAAATCCGGAACGGCGATTTCTACGATTTTTCGGAAAGCATAATCCAAGAGCTCGTTCAGGCCAGAAAATATGGAAACGCGGAAATATACCGAACATTAAAGAATAGGATAAAAAAATTCCATGATGGGGACAGCCTGACTTTTAGTCAAATAGACTATGCTTTCTTAAAGAGGTTGGAGGCACGACATTATGCCGCGGGAAATACTCCGGGAGGACTCAGCGTATACCTTAGGACCTTAAGGGCAATTTACAAAAGGGCTATTAAGACCGGAATCGTGTCAGAGGAACATAATCCTTTCAAGGATTATTCCATCAAGAACGGGACGCCCAAGCGGCAGTTCCTTGATGCAAAACAATTGGACACTTTCAAATCTGCAACTATAGAAGAGCCTTTTCTGGAAAAGGCCAGGGATCTTTATATGGTCTCCTTCTATCTTAGGGGTATGAACTGGATGGACATGGCCCTACTGAAGGGCGATGGCATCCAAGGTGATTTTGAACGTATCTCCTACATCCGGGCCAAAACCAAGAACAAGCTTTTCTCTATAAGGATTACACCTGCGTTAAGGCAAATGCTTTTAAAATATAACCAAGGGAAGATTGCAGATGACCATTACGTGTTTCCTATCCTGCCAAAAGATAACCTACCCCAAGGACGGATACATGAGACTATCAAGAACAAAAGGAAGCGACAGAACGCTTACCTTAAGAGATTGTCGGAAAGGTTGGAACTCCCAGTGTTCACCATTTACAGCGCAAGGCATACCTATGCCAACATCCTGAAAAGGAGCGGTGCTCCGAGCAACGTCATACAGGATAGTTTGGGGCATACGACTGAGGCCATGACCCAGGCCTATCTAAGTTCCTTTGAGACCGATATAATCGATGACTATGATGCTAAAATCATGTAGTTAATTTTGAGAAAATCCGAATTATGCAATTACAAGAATCAACTCTTTAGAATTATCTGACTCTATAAGAAGATTGTTATTTTGTATGTAACCCATAGACTGCCGTTCAAAACTCATCCTATTCCATTTGTAACAGAGTAAGGGGTCATTTTACGATATGGTGTAACGAAGTTAGGGGTGTTTTTTTTGATTAAGTGCATCTTCTGTAGTTTCGTTTGAAGATAGCAACGCTTAATTGTGGA
>JBARXP010000489.1:0-14649 GCA_049647405.1 Elainellaceae cyanobacterium
ATCCACGAGCTGCGGATAGCTTGCCCTTCATAGTGAGTGTCAGCCACTCCAGGAAAAATCTGGTCAAACTGAGAGACAAACGCCTGTGCAGATGCTCTGGCGGAAGAGTGTTCTACTGCTAAGCCAGCCTGACCGCCCGTATAGTTGGTGATGAGGCTAGCAGGGGTTGAGGCATAGGTCGCCTGACTTGTCTCCCATGAATTTTGGAATCCTGTATCTGACAAGACGGCTGCGGTTGAGCTGTAGCGCTTAGCCCAGAGGCGATCGCCATAGGCCGTAATGAGTTTTGAGTTGGTCGCATTTGATAGCGTGGCGATCGCCATCCGCTTTGCCTCCGGCAGCTCCATGAGCATCGCCACATCTCTGAGTGCCGTAAACGGCAAGGCCAAAATCACTCGTTCATAGGTGTGCTCTGTGACGCGCCCGTTAGAGCGCAGAGTGACTTGGTAGCGTCCGTCTGATTGTTCGCGCAGGGCTTCTAAAACCGTGCCCGTCGAGATCGATGAGCCGAGCAGCTCGGCCAGCTTTTGCGGAACCTGATCGTTGCCGCCTTCGATATGATAGCGCTCGTCGCTGGTGCCGTAGAGGCTAAACTCTCCCGATTCTGTACCGATATACCAGAGAAGATTGAGGCATGACTGTTCGTCTGTTTCAAGCCCGTACTCAGTGGTATAGGCGACATTGATGATGTCGCGAATCAGTTGACTGCTAGGGATACGGTCGAGATATTCGGAGATGGAAAGGTTGTCTAGCGCAACCGTCGGTGCGTCAAACACATCGTAGCTCTCGAAGTTGGCGATCGCCTCCAAGTCGGCTTCAATCTGTTCTGCGATGGGTGCAAAGTCTTGAATGAGCGTCAGCATGGGAACTTTTCGCCCCCCAAAGTAAAACGTTTCCTCGGTCAATCCAGCTAGAGTTTCGTTTAAATCAGCGAGCTGAAAGCCCAACTCTGCGGCCAATCCCTGGATATATGTATGGTCAGAATTAATTTTTTCGCCGCCCAATTCTGCTGAGATCGACGTGCCCAGAAGGTTGCGAACGGTGTGTACCCGTCCTCCGATGCGGTTGCGAGCCTCGACTACATCGACCGAAACGCCTGCCTGCTGAAGCCGATAGGCAGCAGTTAGCCCCGCCAGACCTGCCCCAACAATCAAAATCGGAGCCAGGGATGAGTCTTGGGCGATCGCCGTCTTCTTTTGCTGCCCCACGCTTGTGGCGATCGCGGCTCCAGCAAGAAAAAGCCCCCCCTGCAACAGTCGTCGTCGCGAATGGTGGGAGAGCAAAGGAGGCTGAGCCGCCAGCATTTCTGTGACCTCATCGCTCGGAATGCCGCTTTTCTTAGAAATCTGAACAATACGATAAGCACGACGTAAAAGATGGGCGAGGGTAGATCTAGACATGGCACCGTGAGGCTTGAGTGATACATGAGTATAGAGTAGATTTACGGAGTGCGGCAATCTCTGAGCCAGAAACCTGACGCTGCTCTCAAGATTGCTGCGGGGTGGGTGCATAGGCGCTCACCCCGCAAGATTGGGACTTACTCAATCCGAACGGTTTTTGTGAGAATGCACATCACCTCGCCCGGTCGGCTGGTGGGCATCGGGCGGCTCCACTCATTCGGTTCAGCATAGCCCAGCCGATGCAGGCTCTTGATCACGATCTGAATCGCTTGGGGCGAACCATAGAGCAAGTGGCGCACCGACTCATTCTGTGGACTGGATTTGGGATTGGACGGAAAATTGTCACCTGAAGCAGTGGACGCAAACGCGCCCGAATGGGATTGAAACATGAGGTTCTGGTTCCTTTTGTAGTTTTACAGCGAGAAGAAACCAGAACTCAGTCCCTTAGCTGCCCCGCAATTGTGTGCAATTCGAGGCAGCCACGGTTTACCATAAACCGTTAGCCCCCCGACTGGGTTCATCAGTCGCGGTGGGTTAGCCATCTGTGGGTGCTGGATACACTCGCAGATGGTGCCAAGTTCTTGAGTTCTGAACTAAGCCATTCCGAAAAAACAGCTTAATGAAAAAGGATACGCATACGGTCGGGTTAAGTCAACCGTAGAGATAGTTAGCCAGCAAATCGTAATGACAGAATCTTCCATCGACAGCAACGACCCGTATAGTTTCGACCGATTTGTTTCGGCGCAACGTGATTCGTATGATGCGGCATTGTCCGAAGTCAAGAACGGTCGGAAGTTGTCACACTGGATGTGGTATGTCTTCCCACAACTAAGTGGACTCGGACTCAGTATGACAGCCCAACGCTATGGAATAGCGGGTTCGGACGAAGCCTACGCGTACCTTACTCATGATGTCTTGGGGCCGCGTTTAATTGCAATTAGTGAAGCGACACTGTCGGTCGAGGGGCGATCGGCGATCGAGATATTTGGTATACCTGACAACATGAAGCTGCGATCCTGCGCGACCCTGTTCGCGCACGTCTCAAACACCGACTCCGTTTTTCACAAGATCATCGACAAGTACTTTGATGGAAAGATGGATCTAAGGACTATCCAGCTACTGAGCGATCGTTGATGTACCTGACAGATATTGACCCGATGTGTATCAGCTGGCTAAGCAACGCATGCACTAGAGCAGCAGCGGACAGCGGATTTTGGCAGCAACGTCAATTCTCTCCGCCCGGTGATGCGGTCGTTAATTTAGCGGCTCACCAACATTCGGTCAATCCTCAATAAGATGTTCTTTGCAGCTTCCTTGGCGGAATCACTCGATTTGCAGTCATCAGCAGATACACGAATGATTCTTACACCCTCATCCTCCAAGTGACGCAAGCGTTCTTGTGCTGCGGTTGGAGATTCTTGATGCCAGCGATCGCCGTCCACCTCGACGACGAACGTCATGCCCCGACAAATGACAACGAAATCAGGTTCAATCCGCTTAAAACGGGGTTGATTAGATGTTACAACGGGTAATGGCATTACTGGCAACCCTGTATTACGTAAAGCAATGAATAACAGGATTTCCGGCTGAGACCTAAACAGCAATCCTTCATACTCAATAGCCGCCGGGTTAGAGGAGTGTGCAAGCCCTTGATTTGTCACTCCCTTGGATACTGCAACAGCTGTTACTAAAAGCCGAACCATAAAATTATGAGCATCACTGACTACGATGGCGTTTGCAAATTCAGCAAGTTCTTTCTCTACTGTAGTCCGTTCTTCTGTGCCATCAAACGCAGCCCAATCTCGTGGAGATAGAGATACCGTGATTAGCCATGTCCATATGCCACCATTCCAATTATCATACTCTTCAAGAGTGACACTAACTCCACGAGTGCGTAATGCTCGTGAAACCACATCTAATCCCCGTGCTTCGGCAAATTCTGCAAGAGTGTTAGCAAGAGTTTCGGAAGAAACAGGCACTGGACACTTATCATGGGGGCGAGATCCGCCCCGCCCATATACAGATCGGGAATTATCCATAGAACATTACAACTCTGAGTTCAACTAATCTCGCTTTTCACACATTCGATACAATTGTACTGTAGATAGCTTCTTCGGCTGAGTAAAGAGAGTTGTCGGGTAATAGACTTAAAAATTCTTGAATCCCTTTCCTGAAAAAGTTTTTTAAAGTTTTGGACAGCAATCATTGATAGTTTCACTGCGACTAGCTTTCAGCAATTTCTGACGCTATCTCTCGACAAGTCTAAGATATGAAGCCTCATGGGTCGCGCATCATTATATGTGCCTAACAATCGTGCTGCACTGGAACGATTTAGTATGATCAATTGAGTGGCAGAAATCGCCTACAGCCAGTGAGTACGACATTTATCTTGTCCAGAAGATAATAGGCGATCGCCTCTCATCCAATCAAAAGGCGATCGCCATCCTCATTTCCTGAAAGATTTGAATCATGCTGTGTGCGAGTTTCGTACCTTTGCGATCGCCAGCGCGTGCATGAATGCTTTAGTCGGTTGAATGAAAAGATTATTTGTGATGGTGGCGATCGCCCAAAAATTTTTCTATTAACATTTCAATGCTATTTTTAATTGCTCCATAGCGGTTTCTCGCATCATAAGAGACGTAGAAAACCGCTATAGAGTTAGCAATCTTTAGATATCAAAATCTAGAAACTGCTCGTCTGTTTTGTGAGAATCCTTGCTCAATTTTTGTCATTAAGTTAAACGGAAACCCTGCTTCTCGGTATAAATGAGCAGGAATTTTTGCTTTAATCTCCTCGTGAAATTCTGGTAGCTGACTCCAGTGGCGTCCACATTGAATATGATGAGCCGTGTGGTACCCCAAATTACAGGTAAAAAGGTTGTACCACCGATCAGTGATGTTGTAGCTGGCCTGGTATGGGTCTTGCTGATCTAATCCGGCATGATGGTCGTAAGTGACATAAACAACCATAACTAACAGCCCAATCATCGGCACAACAAAAATAATCAGCGTATTGAGCCAATTGATCGAGAATAAAATGCCTAGAACAATTGCTGTCAGTAGCATGTTCTGAATCAGCTTATTGCGCGATCGCCGATGCCGTGCTCCAACCTTCAACGCAGTAGGATATGCCATGAGGCTAACCTTAAGCGTATATTCTAGGCGAGACATGAACCTTCCTTGGGTCGTTTTCCAGGCAGATTCATCTTTGGATTGGTCAAGATAATTGACATGGTGGCCGAGCAGATGGTGCAAGACCCAGGCTTCTCCAACGATTCCTGTATGTAAACCCATGGCAAGTTCGATAAGGCGATTAGCCCAGCCAACAGTAAAGAAATGGCAGTGTTGATGATTATGGTTCCAACTGCAAATCCATCCTTTGATATTGAGGCTTACGAGCAGCCAAGCAATCGGAAGTAATACAGAAGGACTAAACAGAAAAATGACTAAATCTATCCCTAAAACTAGAAAAATTATGGTGATGGGATAGTAATCGATTCTTTTTTTGACAAGCATGCCTTAGGTAGAGTAAATGGATGTTTCGACAACAACGTTATATGTCGAAAGCTCGATCAATTCTACCCTACCGTGCTATATTTCTAACGGCCAAAATTCTGATGGTGCGGTTATACACACATCACGGCTTCTCAAAGAGTAACCGCTGCTACACAAAAAGAACCCGCTTGTGCGAGTTCTGATACTCTCCGAGAAATAGGCTCACATGTTGTTGACCTCAAGCGTTAGCTCGACTCAGTGACTAATCAGGCGATCGCCACACACACCATAACCTTTGCCCTCAACTATGAATCGATGCTGCCATAGACTAGGCGTTTAGGCTTTGGCTTGCCTAGGCACAGCCCGTATCGCCTCCTAGCAGTACCCCAGATAGAGCGGCAGATTCTCCTGAGAGATGAGCGATCGCTCACCTCAACCGATGAGGCTGAAGTGAGCCACAGCAAGAGAAGACTCAAACTAAGAAACTATCTGCATCAATGTTATTGAAATTGACATCCTTAAGAACCACCAGGTTTTTGAAGTTCACTCCCTCCAGATCGCCGTTCCGGTCAATTTGAACCTTCGTGCGATCGCTATTTCCTCTGATGCGAACATAGTCATCAAATGGGTCATCTGAGTTAAAGCGTGAGACGGTGAATACCCTTTGAAGGTCAATGATATCGTTGCCGATCTCGAAATCGATGATTGTGTCTGGGCGACCGCGCAAGTCCATGCGCCTAAAGATGAAGATGTCGTTGCCGACTCCACCGTTTAGGCGATCGCGTCCGAGTCCACCGATTAAGGTATCGTCTCCGTTTAGACCGATTAGGCTATCTCTACCTTTGCGGCCTGCTAACGTATCATCACCAATATTTCCAACCAATCGCTCCTTACGGTTCGCCCCCCTAACTCTCTCTCCTAGCTCTGAGTTCTCTAAGTTTAAGAGTTGAGTCTCGCCGCTGTTGTCATCGACACCATCGTTGTCATTGATGATCCAAACGCCATCTTCAGTAACCGCCAGACCTTCTAGCTTTTCGGGCATCAACCCACCCGCTTCCAAAAAGTCAGGAATCAGGTCACGGACAAAGGTCTTGTTTAAGGTATCGCCATTTTCCCGGTTGGGCCGAAGATTGATGGTATATAACCGCTTGATGGCAGCATCGGGGCCACCTTGGTTATCTCGCTCCAGCACAAGAAATCTATCGTCACCCAGGGGAGAAATATCCGACAGACCAACCCAACCGCCGTTTTGAGACTCGACCTCATCAAGGGGGTAGAAGTAATCTCCGATCCACTCGGAAGTGTCAGTGTCATAAACGAGAACACGAGGGTTTAGATCATCGCCCCAAGCTCGCTGGAGCACAGCCACCAGTTTTCCATCGTCATAGGCAACACCCTCAAGCCCAAAGCGAACCTGAATTTCGTTTAATTCATCCGGGAGCGTCACCACTTCGGCGATCGCGCCATCTTCTGCATCGACCTTAAACAAAAAGTTGAGGCTCTCAATCGGTCGGTCTGGATCGCCAACCGTGCCTGCGCCTTCAGACGCAATCCAGAGGAAGCCATCTTCGGTGGCTGCAATGCCTTCTGGATCAATATTGACGGTGTTGTCATCGTTGATCAGAGCATCCAAATCCTCTGCGGTGAAATCACCAAAGGGTTGCACTGCGGCAAAAACGCCATTGGTGTCTTTGATCGTTGTGGCGCTGGTTAGAGTGTTTGGCGTCGTTGACGTGTCGATCGTGAAGAAACGGTTTGAGTTGTAGAAGCTGTCTTCAATGGCATAAAGAATGTCCGCGCTATCTGGATCAGCCACCAGACCAGACAGCGCACCCCAAGGAATCGGAACACCATTGTCTCCATCGACAGACTGGAGAGTAGGATAGGCAGCAGGATCGTCTGAGGCTTCGTAGATGTTGAGGACAGAGCGAATCTTGTTGTCACGATTGTCTTCTTCCGAAGCAACGACCAGCAGATTGCGGTCTGGGATGGCTTTCCCCCCTTCAGGGCCTGCGCCAGCCGGAAGAACTTGTTGAAAGACAGGTTGGGTCGGGTCAGAAACGTCGTAAACAAAGACGAGGCTAGAACGCTCGGAATTGACAAAGAGATAATCGGTTCCATCGTAGGAAGCAAATTCAATATTCTCAGGTTCATTCCCCTTGTTCTCAGACCGTTCATCTGGATAGTGACCAAGCTGGGCGGCGATTTGATCCATCTCGCTGCCTGACGTGTACACGACATTTCCATTGAGGTCAAAAATGGTGAAGCCACGGCTACCACCATCCAGATCGCCCTCGTCGGCGGTGGCAATGTAATCGGTGCCAATGAAAGCAATCCCATCGGGTTCGCGAGGAACGTTATTCAGTGTAGAGGTCTGATCGATAATGCCGTCTTCTTCCGTATCAACGTTCGTGAGATTGACAGTTCCGGCAGAGAAACTGCGGATAACCGTAGCCGTGGCTAAGTCAATCAGAACAATGGCATTGTTTTCCTGAAGGGTAACAGCAGCAATATTGTCACTGCTAATATCCACAAATTCCGGTTCCGGATCATCGGGAAAAGCAATACCCGTAAGACCCGTTAGATCAACCTGAGTCGTTGTCCAATTAGCAGGATTGGCACTAGAAGTATCGACAATCACAACAAAACCAGGGGGCAATTGAGGCGGCGCACCATCTCCCAGGTCTTCGTCTCTTTCATTCTCGATAGCAATGACCGCGTAGTTGCCATCAGAACTAACAGAGATCGAATCCGGCTGTCCACCCAGCTCTAATGTCGTGACAATTGTCGGAGTAGTCGGGGTCGAGAAATCGATCGCTAAAAGCTGCCCTGACGTATCCACAAAGTCTGCACTTGTGTTAACAGCAACAAGAGCATAGTCACCTAAGACTGCAACACTGGTGGGCTCTCCACCCACGTCAAGAACTCCGAGCCCAGCGGGGGCAGACGGGTCGCTAATATCAACAAATCCAACTTGGCCCTGTGGAGAGTCGGAATATACGAGAGTATTACCGTCTGTGCTAGCAGCAACAATTTCAGCAGCAGTCTCTAGATCAGTATTACTGTTGGGGTCAATCTGACTCGCGACAACAAAAGATGAAATGCGGTTAAACTGTGGCATTTTGCAACATGATAAGGGTCAACTTAAATCACCCAGGGAAGGAGAAAGTCGGTGGGGCTTTAGCCCTCCAATCGGGGTCTGGAGCAGTTCACCTTCCGTCAACCCAGCACCTTCAGGGGTTGGGAATTGCAATCCCCTATACCTCCCTAGAACAATTAGTCCACCATCTACCCTTCCATGGAGAGATTAAGGTAGGGTTTGCCAAAGTCTATGATTCGCTTATTAACGAGTTAAGACTTTCGTGCTTAATCAGTTTTGTCACATCGGCCATAGCACATCGGCCATAGATACACTGCTCCAATTGATAACCCCTCAGCGCCGCCCAGGCATGAACGGGTGGATTTCATCGTCAAAGAGTAATAATCTCAGGCTTCTCCGGTGGCGCTGTAGTCTTCTCGCACCGTGCCCCATTGTCGCTCACTCAAAAATGCGGCCCCCAGCGTTTTCAGTAGGCCGTGCGATCGCGGTCTTGGCTTAATCTTTTTTCTTCTGGCGTCATCGCTTTTGATTGCTGAATTTTGTAGATATCTAGAACAATCGTCGTGCCAGATAGGTGCCGAGTTCTAGACACAATACGCCTAAGAGGATGTTTGAGAAGTCGCATTGACGACTTCTCAAACATCCTCTTAGCCTTTGCAATCATTGATCCGAATTTCAATCTTAAAACCAGCAGTCCGGCTTCTGGGGCAGGGCTATTCTTTGCATCGAGTGGATTTCTTGTTTTATGTTTCAGTACCTACTGGGCATTCACATATACCCGTATAGCAAAGAAACTTAGTGTTCTGTCTGAGTCGGCTACGCATCCTAAAAAATCAGACGTGATTCACTTATTACAGCGAGGGCTGACGTTTAATGCGATAGGCATGATTTTAACGTTGCTCGGCATCGAAGTTATTGTTGGAACCCTCCTGGCGATGTCGCTGACCCAAGTCGAAGGATTGGCTATTTATAATTCCAGTCAACTGATTGAACCTCTTGACATACTGGTTGTACAAGCCAATATCAATGCGATCGCCGCCCAATTAGTCGGCATCATTGCCCCTGCATGGTTAGCCAGTCAAATCAGTCACCATTAATTCATCACGACGTGCCATAGGCTCGGTGCTCTGGGTATGAAGCCGATCGCCCCCATTTTTGCCAAGCTTTATCCACCACTACAACGCATCATTACCTATCTAGTACTACCAAGATCTGTCGCGGTGCTCCGCCCATATCCGAAGGCTTGGGGGGTGGTGAAGCGGCGGGCGACCGGAGGGAGCAATCAAACCTGCGCCTTAGGCAATCGTTTGATGTACTCCCTGAGAACCTGGGCCATGCTGACATCTTTCTGTCTTGCGTAAGCCTCAAGCCTCATAAATTCCTCATCAGAAAGCCTGATTTCTAACCGTTTCTGTTTGGCCATGTTACGTACAAATAACGTACAATTTACCTATGATAACTCTGACGTATGAGTACAAGCTAAAACCGACTCAGCCGCAAGCCAAACAGATCGACCACGATCTAGAGGTGTGCCGTAGGGTTTGGAATTATGCGCTGAGGGAGCGCAAAGACTGGATTACTTCTCGTAAGTGTCCGGTCGGTGCCTGCTCTCTGCGTAGCGAGTACATCATCCCGGCTGATGCCCCATATCCCGGCTTCAAGTTGCAGTGCCAGAGATTGACTGAGGCAAAGCGGCTTAATGCCGACCTGGCTTCGGTTAACGCACAGGCGTTGCAGCAGGTTCTAAGGCGTTTAGACCAAGCGTTTGACCGTCGCAAAAAGCTAGGGGCTGGGTTCCCACGGTTCAAAAAGTTAGGACAAATGCGGTCATTCTCCTTCCCTCAGTTGGGCAAGACTCCCCTAAGAAATGGGGCGGTCAAGTTGCCGGGGCTGGGGTGGACTGCCATTCGTCAGTCACGCCCATATCCAGACGGGTTCATGGTCAAGCAAGCCAGGGTTGTTAAACGGGCTTCAGGCTATTACGTCATGCTCAGCTTTCAGGCTGATATTGCCATCCCAGAGCCTTCACTGATGGGACATGTGGTCGGCGTAGATGTCGGCCTAGAATACTTTCTCTCCACCTCGGATGGACTTCAACTAAAGCGGCCTAGGTTTTTCGCGGATCTGCAACGCAAGCTTAAATTGCTGCAACGCAGGCTGAAGCGGAAACAGCATGGGTCGGGCAACTGGAAGAAGGCTCAGATCAAGGTGGCGCGCCTGCATGAACAGATTACCAACACCCGCAAAGACTTCCACTTCAAGGCCGCTCACCAGCTTTGTGACGGGGCTGATGTGATTGTGGTTGAAGACTTAAACCTGATTGGCCTGAGTCGCGGGATGCTGGGTAAGCAGATGCTGGATGCTGCCCATGGGCAATTCCTTCACTCGGTATTGCCTTGGGTCGGCTTCAAGCTCGGCAAGGCCGTGGTGAAGGAAAAGGCGGCGGGCACCTCTCAGGAGTGCCCTGATTGCGGTGAGACCGTTCGTAAGGCGCTGGCAGTTCGGTGGCATGAATGCGGCTGCGGCTGCTCCATGCCACGAGATATTGCCAGCGGCTTAGTGCTGCGAAATAGGTTCAAAGGCCGTGGGGCGCACGGTCTTGAAAATGCCCCTGGAGAGGTTCTGGCGGGGGTGTCCTTCGGGGCATCTAGTCAAGACTCTGTGAATGGGGAATCTCCTGCTATACGCGAAGCGTTAGCGGGATGAGCGTCAATCACTAAGTTTGTGCAACGCCGCAGGGGCAATTCTCAAACGGCCCATGATTGGATTGCGTCCGGATTCTTCAGGTCATCTGTTGCACAATAAGGTGCGGTGAAGTTTAAACAGCATGACGCGGTGAAATCTGCCCTTTATGATGAGGGTGATTTTATCTGCCGTTTCACATGTTGCTGACGAGAGGAGCACTATGTCGGGCGATTTTGTTCAACTCAGGTGGGAAGACCCAGATACGGGCGAATTACACGACCCCTTACTCAAAACTCCGATCGCCATCGGGCGAGAAACGCCTCAAATGCCAGAGCAGCTAGGCGCGCTGCCCGTGTCGCAGCTAGAGATGCCCCATAAGCAAGTCTCTCGCTATCATGCGCTAATTACGGTCGTCAATCAGCAGATTTGCATCACTGACAAGAGCGTCAACGGCACGTTTTTGAATGGGCGATCGGTAGAACGAGAAAATCAGCCCTTTACGAGCAAAGATACGCTGCGCATTGGCCCCTATAAGATTACAGCGGCGATCGCCCGCGACGGAGCCACTAACGCGACGGAACTTAACTTCGATCACAGTCATCTGTCTAAACAGGCGGCTGGCCCTAGCTCTAATGCCCTGTTTATCTGGATAGGGGGATTGGTGGTGCTGGCTCTGATGGGTTTGGTGACCTGGGGAGTGTTTGGTTTGTTGCTGGAGCGATCGCGCCCACAAATCGACACCGAATCGTCGCTTCCGGCTCCCGTGCCTGTTTCTCAGCTATTGTCGTGAATTTCCATTTGTGAACTCCCAGATGTTCCCAGCGTTTCGGTTTGGTCAAAGGTTGCGCCATCGGTCATGCTGGCGGCGGTTTCTCTTGAGCTTTTGCGCCCTGGTCTTGGCGATCGCCCCTCATGTGATGGGGCTGGCCGCTCAAGCTCAGGTTGAGTCTCAATCTCCGGTCGAGTCTCAATCCCCGGTCGAATCTCCGGCTCAGGTCAATCCTAAGGGTGTAGTGTTGGAGTCGGCTCCGGTGGTAGTGGATGGCAATGTCATCTTTGAAGTCCGCGATACGGTCTCTATTCCGGCTGGAGAAAGGGCTCAGCAGATCAACATCAAGCTTAAAGAGGAGGTGCGATCGCGCGAGCTAGTAGGCCTTGACGTTGTTCGGGCAGGAAACCTGATCTATCTCAAAAGTCAAGATAGCGATGAGATTCTCACTACCATTACCGCCGCAGATGTGACCGACCCACGTCTCAGTCGCTATCAGCAGGCCAATGTCTGGGCTGAGTCATTGGAAAAAGCTCTGCGTCGAGGGCAGCTAGAGCGGCGAGCGACCTATGTGCGTCAGGCACTGCTGTATGGCCTGATTGTGATATTGGGGGCGATCGCCGTTCATCTGGGGCTGCATGTGCTGGGCCGCTGGGGGTCGCTTCATTTCGATCGCTGGCTTGCTCAAGCGACACTCAGCGTCAGTGAGTGGACGCGCCCGCTCAAGTTTTTTTGGCAACTGGGGTTACTGGGCATTCAGACTGGGCTATGGATCACCGTGGCCTACACCATCACCGACACGTTTCCCCAGGCTCGGGGCTGGCGCTACCGCATTTTCGAATTTCTCACGGCTCGCATTATCAACCTCGGCAGCAGCAATTATTCTGCCTTAGAACTGCTGCTGTTTCTGTTTCTCACGGTGGGCCTGTGGTTTTTGGTCAGCCTCATTACCCGGTTTTTGCGGCTGTATGTGCTGCGTCGAGCGGGCCTCGATCGGCGGGTGCAAGATATTTTGGGAGTGCTGGTGCAATATGCCCTCACCTTTTTAGGCGTGGTGATTTTGCTTCAGATCTGGGGGATCGATGTCAGCTCCCTGGCGATTCTGGCCAGTGTCTTGGGTGTTGGGCTTGGCTTCGGCATTCAAAATATCACCAACAACTTTATCAGCGGCTTCATCATCACCCTAGAGCGCCCGATTCAGGTGGGCGACTTTGTCAATGTGGGCGAGCTGGTAGGCACGGTAGAGCGCATTGGAGCCCGCAGTACTGAGATTCGCACCCTCGATCAGGTGACGATTATCGTACCCAACTCTCGGTTTTTAGAGAGTGAAGTGATTAACTGGAGCCACGGAGATCCGGTGTCGCGGCTGCACTTGCCCGTGGGGGTAGCCTATGGGTCAGATGTTGAGAAGGTGAAACGCGCTTTGTTAGAAGCTGTGAGACGACATCCCGAAGTGTTGCTGCGGCCCTATCCTGAAGTGTGGTTTCACGGGTTTGGCGACAATGCGCTCAACTTTGAGCTGATGGTCTGGACGGGGGAACCGCGCAAGCAGTTTAAGGTGCGCAGCGATTTGTACTACCAGATTGAAGCGAGTCTGCGTCGCTACGATATCGAAATTCCGTTTCCTCAGCGGGTGCTGCATCTGCGATCGCCCCAAATCGACGATTTGCTCACGGTTCTCAAACATAACGTAAGCCAGAATGGAACCCAGCCCTCGCGTTCCGTTTCAACCTCTGGGTCAACCTCGGCAATGTCTCAGAGCCGCTCTCCCAAAAAGGCGGCACGTCCCGATTTAGATCTCCCCGATCCAGAGCTTCCAACCCCAGACGAAAATGCAACGGTGATTCAATCCGACGATTTCGGTGCGACTTCTAGCGCTACCCCTTCCCATCAAGGCTATCCCGATCAGAATCATCCTGATGCCGATTATCTCAGCCCAGAATATCTCAATCAGCTTTCAGGAGATCAGCCCGAACTTTTCCCTGTGGAGTCGGGTCAGCGTCAGACTTCCCTCGAAAACCTAGATCTGGAAACCCTTGCCCAAGACATGCAAGCTGAGTCGGGCCTATTGGTGCGCGATCGCCACTATCACTCCAACTTTTATCCCTCCTGTTTTACAGGTACAGAAGTCGTCGAGTGGCTGGTGCAAGAGCGAGGCTATTCGCGAGAAGAGTCGCTGTTTATCGGGCAGACTTTACTCCAGCAAGGGTTTATTCGCGGGTTGATCGACGATAAACTATTTAAAGACGGATATTATTTTTATCGGTTTTACCGCCAAGAGCGGAACTCTATGCCGTCAGGGAGTGTCTAATACTCGATAAGGGGTCACCTATTTCATCTGGCTTAGCACGATACACTACCACTCTCTATGGCACTGGATTTTTTACGGTCGCTTTGGCCGGGCACCTTTCAACCGCTGGGAGGTCGCTATGACATCATTGAGCAGCTCGGAGCCGGAGGCTTTGGGCAGACATTTCGGGCGCATGACTTGCATTTACCGGGGCATCCTTTATGTGTGGTCAAGCAACTTAAACCCCAGGTTCAAAGTGCTCAAGATTTAGCCGTGGCGCGACGGCTGTTTGATACCGAAGCGCAGGTGCTTTATCAGCTAGGCAACCATCCCCAGATTCCTCGATTGCTGGCTCACTTTGAGCAAAATCAAGAATTTTATCTGGCCCAAGAGCTGATTGTCGGCCATTCTTTAGCAGATGAACTATTTTCTGCTAAAGCTTGGGATGCGGCTCAAGTCGTGACCTTTTTGGGCGATCTGTTGCGCACCTTGGCCTTTGTCCATGACCATCGGGTGATTCATCGAGATTTGAAGCCCTCAAATCTGATTCGCCGCCATTCTGATCATCGCGTTGTGCTGATCGATTTTGGAGCCGTGAAGCAGGCCAGCACTCAGATGACCTCGTCGAATACGGGCATCACCCACACCGTCTCGATCGGAACTCAGGGTTACATGCCCGGTGAGCAGCTCAGCGGGACGCCCCATTTCAGCAGTGATGTCTACGCCGTTGGCATGATGGGCATTCAGGCTTTGACGGGGCAGCACCCTCGACGGCTGACTCCTGACCCCCGCACAGGCGACATCGACTGGCATCACTATTGCCCTGAAGCTGCTGCTGAACTCGTCGCCATTCTTGATCGGATGGTGCGCTACGACTATCGGGCTCGCTACAGCACGGCACGAGATGCCTT